>DRJZ01000104.1 GCA_011052015.1 Acidiferrobacteraceae bacterium
AAGGTGGCCGGTTCACTGACGTTGCCAGCAAAGATCTGACTTTTACGGGAAAAACCGCTGCCATCAAGGACCAGTGCCAGCGTCACTAGGAGGCTGTCCGAGAACAAGATCATTTTTCGTCATTAGCTGTTGTGAATATTCATGATTTCACCCGTTGACTGATTCAACTCCCTATTGTTGCGGAAATTCCCCAATAAGGACCGCTATTTCCTATATTCTCACACTTTTCTCCTTGTTTAGGTGCTCAGGATTTCCCATTTCCCAAACTCCAGACGAATGCTCCCATTACGTATGCAGCGAGCAATCTTCTTGAGGTTGTGCGTCGCACAGACCAGCGCAAATTCGCCCGCTACCTTGGCTTTTCCACGCACACTGAAACCACGAAACCCGCCATTCTTGACTTGCCCAAAGACTGGCTCAACGATCTCCTTGCGTTTTTTGTAGATTGCCTTGGATGACGCTGCTTCCATCTTGTCTCTCATCTGCTGGCGTAATCCTTCTTTATCATCCGTTGTGATCGTGCGCGCTTCTCCTTTGCTCGATTGCCAGCATCGATCCTTGTAACAACAATCTGCACACACGGTGGCATTGCCCTGATAGGTTTTTGTGCCCTCTTTGGTTTGGCGTTTAAGTCCCAAAACCTGGCCACCTGGACAAAAAAAACAATCTTCTGTTTCCTGGTAGACAAAATCCGCCTTGACCAACGTTCGATTCGATTCACCTAAAGCCGTCTTGCTGGTTTTCTCCCCACGGCCCGTGGCCAGATAACTATCGATGGGGGTGTTGCCCAAGGCTTCAAGGTTGTCACCGGACAGGTACCCATTGTCAGCACTCATCTTCTCCGGCAATCTGCCGGTGGTGTTCTGGAGACTTTCCAGCGCAAGCCCCATTTCCTGTTGGTCATTGGCCTTTTGACTCAGGTGTTGGCCAACGATCATTTGATGGTCTTGATCCACACTGATCTGACCATTGTAGCGGTAATCAAAGTCGCCTTTCTTGCCCATGATGCGGGCATCATGATCCGCAAAGCTGATCTGTTTTTTATCCGCAATGGTTTTCCCCGGATACAGATCTTGTTCGCGTTTTTCCAACGCCTCTTTCGCTTCTTTGATGCGCTCCAGTCGTGCCGTCTTGTACTGCAAGTCTTCTGGAATCTCGTAGCCTGTCTGATTCTTGTACGCCAGGTCTTCTTCCTCATCGCAGCGACGGGCCTGTTCAACCAAGTCGGCAATTTCCTTCGTCAGTTGCTGTTCCTTCTCTTTGAGTCTATTGTAGCTCATCGCTTTGTGCCTGGAACTATTGGCTTTGAACTTCGATCCATCCAGACTGATATGCCCCAGTGTCGCCAGTTTCAGTTCCATCGCCAGGCGAACGGTTTGTTTGAAGCAGTCCTGGAAAAATTTAGGGTGGTCTTTCCTGAAATCACTCAGTACCCGAAAGTTGGGGCAATTCATCTGTGCGATATACATAAAGGAGAGATCTTCGTTACAACGCTGCTCAATTTGCCGGGAACTGAATACACCGCGACTGTAGGCATAGATCAGGATCGATACAATCAACTTGGGATGATAGGCACGTTGCCCGATGGCACTGTATTGGCTCTCCAGGACGGAAGTATCCAGTTGACCGAATAGATCGGTATAGAGAAAGCACTCATGATCTTTGGGCAGTAAGTTAAACACATTGCTCGGAAACAACAGGTGCTGATCAAATTCTGCTGGGCTGGTTTTGAACGGGATACGCATCGGCAGGTCACCGGGACTCAAAGAGGTCATTGGATGGGCTAATTATACCATATCCTGTTGATTATATTATAATAATAATCGTTTCCAGGAAAATTCCTCTCTCCGATCCTCTCAGTTATCAGATCAGTGGCAATTCATCTTTTCCATTCTCGGACAGCCTCCTAGTAGAACCCTCAAACCAACCGCCATCGAAAGAAGGTCCACTTCAGGGATACAGGCTAGGCCCTCCCGAGCAAAAATTAGCCGTCAAAAAGACCTTGGATGGGTGACAAAGCGGGAGATTGCAGAACTATAGGCACAGGAAGCCCTGGCGATGATATCGCCCGGCTGTTTTTAGGAGGTTGCGTATCCGTGTACGGTGTACGCGGTCAGAGGGATTAGGTGGGTACGGCTTTGTACATCTGCTGCACCGCTTTTACACCACACAGCCAATGCTGTCCCAATGCCTTACTGTAGTGCTTTATCTTTTCCATGGCGCCTACGGCGCGATAATAGCGATGCCCGTAATTACGGACATTGTCCAGCCAAGCATCCGGGGAAATCTTCAGGCACTCCAGTATGGGGGCGATATCACCGGGAATGGCACCGCCCTTGTCATCTCGGATCGCCCTTCCGGTCCAGTCGGTGAGTTGAAGGTAGTCGTAGAAGGAGAAGGGTATACCGGGTTCTTTACCCATTTGTTCTCCACCGGCAAAGGGCATAAGGCCTGTCGGCGTAGGGATCGCTTGATCAGGTTTAGCCTGTTTCGCCTTGTTGGAAAGGCGATAGGTTTCTATGCGCTCCTGAATGGAGGTGAAGTCCGACGTCTCAGGCGTTTCCGCCATCCCGGCCCGGACGGGGTTGAGGTCGACATAGCTCATGCAGGTGAGTACTGCGGCTTCATCCAACAGTGCTTGACTCTTAAACTTGCCTTCCCAGAACCGCCCGGTACAGCCGTCCTCCTGATTGGCCTTTCGGGCGATATGTTCGTTCAGGCCCCGCATGAACCAGCTGATGTCATATAACCGGGAACGCCAGGTTTCGATGTCATGGGATACGGCATCCCGTTCTGCTGCGGTCATTGAATCCCCGCCCATGAAGCGGGAAACGAGCGGGTTGGCGTTATACAACAGGGCCCAACGTTCAATAACTTCCTTGTCTGACCAATCCAGCGCCCGCTCTTTGTCGACACGCAAAACGGTATGGGTGTGGTTCGATAAAACGGCGTAGGCACATATGTCGATTGCGAAGACGGCCGACAGTTCTTTCAGGCGATCCACTATCCACTGCCGCCGATGCTCATAGCTGTGACCGGAGAATTTATCCTCGCCACAAAGGAAAGCACGGCGGACACAGCGGGAAATGCAATGGTAGTAGGGCGTTTCTTCCAGGCTAACCTGAGTTTGGCGGGGTTTGGTCATGCTTGACCCTCCTTGTTCCGTGGGGTTCGATGCTGGTTGTAATTTACCGGGTCATGGTTCTGTCAAACGATGGGTGTCCTGGAAACAAACGGTCAAAATCGTCAAGAACCGAGCCTCCGGCTATCGCAACCTCCATAACTTCGCTGACATGATTTACCTGACCGTGGGTGACCTCGATATTCCTGCGCAGATTCCCAGCGGTTTGCGTACACTGTGAGAGAGGCCAGAACCCTTATGAGACAACTACATCACGCATTTCATGGGTTGGGGAATCCGGATATAGCCGAAAACTTGTAAGCAACGCCAAAACTACTCTTGAATCCGGGTTGCATAATTGTATCTATTCGGATACACTCCATATAGTGAATACGATCCTCCGTACAGATGTCTTTGATGCATGGCTTTCGAAACTCAAAGATGCCCGTGGCAAAGCTCGAATAGTCGAGCGTATCCGTTCTGCGGAGCGAGGCAATTTCGGAGATTGTGAACCAGTAGGGAACGGTGTATCGGAAATGCGTATTCACCTTGGGCCAGGTTATCGGGTTTATCTCACTCGCACCGGTGATGGAGTTTATGTGCTGTTATGCGGTGGCACCAAACGTGGACAGAGCCGCGATATTGCCAAGGCCAAAGAGTTAGCACGTTTGCTGAAAGAGGGTTGAAAAATGGGTAAAACGAATCGATTGAACGTGGCACCATTCGACGCCAGTGATTATCTGGATAGTGAGGAGGCCATTGCAGAATACCTAACGGCTGCGCTGGAGAATCCGGATCCAGATGCATTTTTGGTAGCAGTGCGTGATGTGGCAAAGGCACGGGGAATTTCGAAAGTAGCAGAAAGCGCGGGCCTTGGTCGTGAGAGTTTATACAAAGCATTAAAGCCAGGGGCACAACCACGCTTTGAGACGGTACGCCGCCTGCTTGAAGCGTTGGGTGTCAGACTTGACGTGGCAGTGCCACATTCACATGTTTAAAAAATGTGGTTACACATCAAGATAATCACCCCTAACGAATAAGATACTGTCTTAAAAAATCAACTCTAATTTTGGTATTCAAGCTTTTTTGTTTGCGATTGGGGCTCTGCCCCAAACCCCGAAGTATTTATAAAACATGGTAAGCTATGTTATC
>DRJZ01000105.1 GCA_011052015.1 Acidiferrobacteraceae bacterium
AAGTATTTCTATGTTTTGCTTCAAAAACCAATATAGCATCAATAAGTTACGAATACATAAGTCCCGTCATTACCCACAAATTTTTCCGAAGAGCCCACTTTTAAAAGCCGCTATGAAAGCAAGGGGACATGACGCACCCCATGAGCTGTTTAAGGTGGACCAGGACAATCTCTTGGCAGTTGAAGTATCACCATAGGTACCATTCAAGTTCGCCTTGTGACAATTAACATACCACCAACGCCTCAAGCTACTGATCAGTGAGCCCTAGAGCCAGGGTGGTATTTAGATACTCCTTAAAGCGGTTTTATCCGCCGAATCGGCCCATACCTCACCCGATCCCGGGGCTGATTACCCTGTGCACATCCGTCCATTGTACTGGACTGAGGTCCTGTGAATGATCCTATTGAGGTATTTCCCAAGACTTGGTGCCGTTGAAAGTTTGATCAAATTGTAGCATTTCAGCTTATGTTAACGCCCACTGGCCTTAGTTGGACTCAGGTATTCTGCGGGACACCAACAAAATCAGCGTGTCGGCGAGGCACCTCAACACAGACTTGTCACCTTTACCAAACACCTGACCCGTCTCGGTCGAAGATTGAAAGGCAGTGGATTCTTTAAAAACAGCACCGTACTTACCCAGCGCAAGAAAGGTTGCCGGTTTACGGCCAGCGCCCGTAAACCCTTACCACTCGCCGAGCAAGCAGCTAAGGTGCCACGAAAACGAGAAGTGGCGGAGGGCGACTAATAAAAATCGAAGTGGGGTTACCTCACTCCTCCTTCTTTGTGGCCTCGTGTATAGCCTCACGGGATTTCTCTATTACATCTCCCGCTGTATCTTTAATCTTCTCACTGAAGACCTTGTCTTCAAATGGGTTGCTCAAGATCGGTTTATTTTTGCCAATATTCAGCCCTACCAGGAACCCAAATACACCGCCAATTATCAGTCCCCAAACTATTTTCTTCATAACGCCTCCTCAATCCATACTTTTTAAATAAAATAGATCATTGTCATTAATACACCCAAGTCCATTATACCGCCTAACGCTGCCCGCGTCCCAGTGATGACCCAGGAAGTGCCCATTGTGCGAATGAATTCGCACCTACAATATTGCGGATAATTTGCGAGTGTCGAGCTAATTTTAGGTTCTTGCAAAGACGCCAGGCACACAAAGGGAAAGGCGACTAATGGCGGAAAATGGAATGGGGAAGCGAACTGCTGATGTTGCTGTCCAGATTCATCGTATGCTGAATCCAGGACCGGGACCGCTTGAGTCGAAGAGAATCAATAATTCCTTGCGTGTTTGGGCGGCTTATCGAGAGCAAAAATCCTCCCTAAGCACCCACAATTTCTTCGGAGGAGCCTAACTTTTACTCTCCAGGGCCACTATCAATTGATCTTCAAGTCCGATGCGGGTGGCAAGTTTTTCACCCAAGGCTGACAGATCTGCTGCCAGGCTATCGCCTATTTCACAGTGGTCTTCACAATCATACTTGTCATTAAATAACACTGCGGCATCCGTCGTCTCAGCGATATCTGGATACAAACGCTCTGCCAAGCGAACAATTTCTTGGCGCCTTTCCGTACCATTAAGAATCCGCTCATACAGGGTGAAATGTCCCACGGCAACATAATCGACCAAGACCTGGCAAAACCGTTGTAAAACCGCTTGAACGGGTTGGTTGCTATGATAGGGCTCCAGGCCAGCGGTTCTACAGAACAACATCAGCATCTCGTCGCGCTCTTGATTGAGCTTGCCAATCAGATCCTGGGTGCCAGTGCGGCGTTCTTGTACTTCTTGCTTAAGATCAGCCATGTTGTCTTCTCATGCTATTTCCACATCCCCTAGGTCTACATCATCCAAGCATTTCCGGAGGGAAGATACCGGCCCTCATCGACCCTGGTGGCATGGGCACCACGCCGACTGGGCCGCCCAGCATAACCCGGTTCTTACATGGCGTCTATGTATTTGGGCCGTATTTGGGCCGATAAAAACATCGGTGATTTGACCTTTTTTAAGGTGCATAGGTATAGTGCGGCCTCCATTTCAGAATGAATCTACAGGTAATGCAGAAACAAGCCAGTTATACCCGCGAAGAACTGCTCAGTTGTGGTCGTGGAGAGTTGTTTGGACCCGGTAATGCGCAACTTCCCCTGCCCCCTATGCTAATGTTCGATCGCGTCACTGAGGTGACTGAAGACGGTGGCAGCGCGGGCAAGGGTAGCATGGTGGCAGAACTTGATGTCACCCCTGAATTGTGGTTTTTTGGCTGTCATTTTCAGGGTGACCCGGTCATGCCGGGATGCCTGGGCCTGGATGCCATGTGGCAATTGATCGGGTTCTATCTGGCCTGGCGAGGTGGTCCTGGCAAAGGCCGTGCCCTGGGCGCTGGCGAGATCAAGTTTACCGGACAAGTCACACCGAAGAATAAACTGATCACCTATCGCATCGATATCAAACGTTTGATCATGCGCAGACTGGTCATGGGCATCGCCGACGCTGTAATGGAAGTGGACGGGCGCCAAATCTATGCCGGCCATGACTTGCAGGTCGGCCTATTCATTGATACCGATAAATTTTAAGGGGTGCCATAGTGAGACGTGTGGTCGTAACCGGCTTGGGTATTATTTCAAGTATTGGCAACAACGCCGAAGAAGTGACCCAGTCCCTGCACGAGTGTCACTCCGGAATTGAATACGCGGAAGACTACGCCGAACTGGGGTTTCGCTCACGGGTACATGGTCCCATTCATCTCGATCTGGCTGAACTCATCGACCGCAAGCTCAAACGCTTTATGGGCGATGGCGCCGCATTCAATTATCTCGCCATGCAACAGGCCATCGAACACGCAGGACTGGAAGACCACGAAGTCTCCAACGAACGCAGTGGTCTGGTGGTAGGCTCTGGCGGCCCCTCCACCGCCAATATCGTGCAGGCTGCCGATAACTTGCGGGAAAAGGGTATACGACGAGTTGGGCCCTATATGGTCACCCGCGCCATGTCGAGCACCAATTCCGCCTGCCTGGCCACACCCTTCAAGATCAAGGGCGTCAACTACTCCATCACCTCGGCCTGCTCCACCAGCGCCCACTGCGTGGGGCACGGCGCAGAATTGATTCAGATGGGGAAACAAGACTTGGTATTCGCCGGTGGCGGTGAAGAAGTCCACTGGACCCTGTCCGTTCTCTTCGACGCCATGGGTGCTCTGTCGTCTAAATATAACGACGCACCCCAGACCGCATCACGGGCGTTTGACGAAACCCGTGATGGTTTCGTGATCTCCGGCGGTGGCGGCCTATTGGTATTGGAGGAACTCGAACACGCCAAGGCCCGAGGCGCTAACATACTCGCCGAACTGGTGGGCTACGGCGCCACTTCCGATGGTTTCGATATGGTACAACCCTCTGGCGATGGCGCGGTACGTTGCATGAGGCAGGCCATGTCCACCGTCGAGGGCAGCGTGGACTATATCAACGCCCATGGCACCAGCACTCCGGTGGGTGATATCCGTGAGCTCGAGGCCATGAAAAAAGTGTTTGCTGACAAGATGCCCCACATCAACTCAACCAAATCCCTCACCGGTCACGCCCTGGGCGCCGCCGGCGTCAATGAGGCCATATATTCCCTGCTGATGATGCAATCGGACTTCGTTGCCGAATCGGCCAACATCACCCAGTTGGACCCAGGTGCGGAAGGCTTTCCCATCGCCCGGCAACGGGTCGACAACGCTGGTCTCAACATCGTTATGTCCAACAGCTTTGGTTTTGGTGGCACCAATTCCACCCTGGTCTTCAAGCGATTCGGCTAACAGGCTCTTCTCAATCCCCCTCTACCCCTCAAAAGGGGTACCGAGGTCCCTCCGGGGGAGCACCCGAAACAGGGTATGAAAGGGCTAGGTTGAGGGATTCAAAATAAGGCTAATGCACTAATTTTACTACCCCCTCATCCTAACCTTCTCCCGGAGGGAGAAGGGACAATTATAACTCCCCGGTCACAATTCAATATTCTGCTAATCCGTGGCACCGGATTTCGGTCGACGAAAGAACTGGGGCAGTCGTGACAAAAACTTGATGGGAAAATATAGCGGCGTCACCTTCAGACCATGGGCCTTACAGGCACGGTAGGATTCCAGATTTCCCCTTAGAATATTACCGATCGACCGGTTGGTGGCACCCCCGGTGCGCATACGTACCCAGATCTCGGGATAATAGCGTGAACAAATACCGGCCACCGCCAAAAATCGCATAGTAAGCTCAGTGTCGGCGTGAAGCCGATATTGGAGATCAAACCTACCGAGGCTTTCATAGACACTGCGCCGTACAAAGAAAGTAGGGTGTGCGGGAATCCATCCGCGCTCAAATAATCCTGGGCGATAATCACAAGATCGCCAATAGCGAACGATGTGATCCATGTTTTGCGGGTCCACATAGACCAGGTCTGCATAGCAGGCCTCCAGTCGGCCATCTTCAAACTCCTGTGAGACTGTTGTTAAGACATTGTTGTGGTTGTACACATCGTCCGCATTGAGTGTCCCCACCACCTCCCCGCTGGTAAGCCCGATGCCCTTGTTCATGGCATCATAAATCCCATTGTCCGGCTCGGATTTCCATAGGGTAATGTGATCCTGATAGCGCCTGATCACATCTAGCGTCCCATCTGTAGAGCCGCCGTCAATAACGATATGTTCTACATCGGGATGGGTCTGACCGGCTACTGAGCGCAGAGTATCCTCAATGGTTTCCACCGCGTTCATCACTACCGTAATGATTGAGATTTTCACGAGTCGTGTACCATCGAAAAAATAAAAATATCAGGCTGCGGTTTCATCTGCTTGAGATATTTCATCACTGCTATATGTCCCATTAATTCACTCCGTCATGCCGGACTTGATCCGGCATCCATATACAATGGACCCCTGGATTCCGGATAACACTACGCGTTTACGGAATGACGAACCTGGATATCTGGATGTGTGTTTCAATTCTTGATGCCACTCGATAATGTAGTTTATTCTTTTCTCTTGTATTTTTTCTCTTTTTCTCGATTCACTCGGTAAAATATAATCGCGACCGGAAGATCGTTCCTACAAGAACACAAATGTCGAGTCCTGCAAAATAAGCCGCGAACCTAAGGAAATTCTGATCAATTCGTCATTCCGTAGCAAAGCGAAGAGCCGGAATCCAGAGCAGTAAAATCAATGTGCTACTGGATTCCCGCTTTCGCGGGAATGACGAAACTGGAATTAATCAGAGGTTCCCTAAAATATTACTATAGTACTCGCAACGTTTCTGTAACACACAAGACTCGCACAAGGGCCTCTTTTTACAAATATCTTTGGCCTGAATCACAATAAGAGCGTGGTATTCATTATACAAAGCAACGTCTGCACCCAACGATGACTCAAACCACAAACGCATTTCTTCGTAGGTTTCTTCGCCACTGATCATACCCAAACGGTTGAATAGCCTACGGGTATAGGCGTCAATCACAAACACCGGTCGATTGAAGGCATACAACAGTATGTCGTCAGCGGTTTCAGGGCCGACACCATTGACGGTCAACAGGCCTGCCCGCAATGAGGGGGTGGACAAGATACTCAGTGCCTTCACACCGCCAGCATCCAATACAAATCGGCACAGGTTGCGCAGGCGTCGCGCCTTGACATTAAAATACCCTGAGGGTCGCAACCACGCGGCCAAACGCCGATGATGGGCCAACACAATGGACTCGGCATCCAAACTATTGGCTGCCTTGAGATTGTCGATGGCCTTTTCCACATTGGTCCATGCGGTATTCTGGGTCAACACCGCACCGACCATGACCTCAAAACCCGATTGTGCCGGCCACCAATATTGGTCACCATAATATTTGTGGAGCCGTTCATAGACTGATCGTAGCTGGCGACCCTGAGGCTTCACGATTGGAGTGTTTCACCGATGGGGTCGAATACGGGGCTCATCAGGGTTAGAGGCAGCACTTACACGTGTTGCAGATGAGTTTGAGTCAGGCCTGTCATTGCTCAGGCCAACTTGCTTTAACAAGTCTTCGACTTCGTCACGCCCGAGCTCCCGCGATTGTCCGGGGTGCAGGGATCGAGGCAAAATGACGGGGCCAAAGCGTATTCTGATCAACCGGCTCACCCTCGCCCCTACTGCCTCCCACATCCGTCGCACCTCCCGATTGCGACCCTCGGCCAATTGTACACGGTACCAATGATTGGCCCCTTCACCACCGGTATCCTCAATTCGCTGAAAGCGGGCTGGGCCATCGTCGAGCACAACTCCCTTTTTTAGGCGTTTGAGATCAGCGGCATCAACCTGGCCGAGGACACGCACCGCATATTCCCGCACTACACGATAGCGAGGGTGCATAAGGCGGTTGGCCAACTCACCATGGGTGGTAAACAACAGTAGCCCTGCCGTATTGAGGTCCAATCGTCCCACCACTACCCAACGCCCATCACGCGGCGCAGCCAGATTAGAAAACACGGTGGGACGCCCGGCAGGGTCGTCGCGAGTACAAATCTCACCTTCCGGCTTGTGGTAAAGAAGTACGTGAGATTGATTACCCAACATCGTGCTAACGGATTTACCATCGACCATCAACTTTTGATCTGTGGTGACCCGATCACCTAGTTGGGCAGTGCGTCCGTCTACAGATACCCGCCCTTGTTCAATCCAGCGTTCCAGCTGACGACGTGAACCGAGCCCGGCCCTGGCCAAGACCTTTTGCAGTTTTTCACTCATGCACCGCAGTGGCGGTGGAGCCTACCTCTTCCGAGGCAACGTCATCCCCTTGGGGCGGTTCCTCCAGGGACAGACTAAGATTGAGCTCTCGCGAAATACTCTCGGTGTCGCGTAATTCGGGAAGCTCCGGCAACTCACTCAAACTCTTGAGATTAAAGTGCTCCAGAAAACCCTTTGTGGTCCCAAACAGAGCCGGTTTACCGGGAATATCGCGGTGTCCCACCTGGCGAATCCATTCACGCCCGAGCAAGGTCCGAATGATATCCGTGCTCACCGCCACTCCGCGAATCTCTTCAATCTCGCCACGGGTAACAGGCTGGCGATAGGCAATAATGGCGAGGGTCTCGAGCAAGGCGCGGGAATAACGTGGCGGCCGGGTCTCCAGGAGCTTCTTGATCCACGGCGAATAGGCCTCTCGAGATTGGATACGGTAGCCCTTATCAATGCACTTGAGCTCTATACCCCGGCCTGCATAGTCGGCCTCTAAGGCCTTTAATGCCTCGTTAACGATCTCACGGCTCGGCTGAGCGCCTTCGCTGAACATGGCGATCATCCGATCAATACTCAGTGGGCTATCGGCAACCAATACGGCTGCTTCGATAATGGACTTTAAATCTGAAACTTGTTCTGCCATCAATCCACCGCCTTGATGTGAATCGGACCATAAAGTTCATTTTGTACCAACACAATAGATTCGTCCTTCAATAATTCCAGTAAAGCAACAAATGTCACCACGACACCCATGCGCCCTTCGCTGACATCAAAAAATGCTTCAAAACGGGTGAACGCCGCCGCCTTCACTTTCCCCAGGATCATAGTCATGCGCTCGCGCACCGACAAGATCTCTCGGCTTAGCTGTAGGTGTCGAAACTGTTTCGCCCGCTGCAAGACCCCCTTAAATGCGTCCAACAAATCCGGCAAGGCCACTTTGGGCGCGACCTCGGGCATCTTGCTGTAATCAAAGGCAATGGAACCGATAAAGATATTCCGTCCCACCCGGGGCCGGTCCTCAATATCCATGGCCGCCTGACGATAGCGTTCGTATTCTTGCAGTCGCCGTACCAACTGGGCACGGGGGTCGTCCTCTTCGTCATCTTCATCCACCGGACGGGGCAACAACATGCGAGATTTAATCTCCGCCAACATCGCCGCCATCACCATATACTCTGCCGCCAGATCGAGACGGGCCTCCTTCATCAACTCCACATATTCCATGTATTGCTCAGTAATCTGCGCCACCGGAATATCCAGAATATCCAGGTTCTGTTTTCGGATCAGATACAGGAGCAGATCCAGGGGGCCTTCAAAGGCATCAAGAAAGACCTCCATGGCCTCTGGCGGGATATACAAGTCCTGGGGCGGTCTTGCCACCAATTCGCCATAGATCACCGCGAACGGCATTTCGTCCTGCAAGGGCGCCTCCATCAGTAGTACTCCAGACCCATGCTACGCCGCACCTCGTCCATGGTGTCCTCGGCGACCTTACGCGCCTTCTCGCAACCATCGGCGATGATATTGCGTACCATGGTGGAATCTTCCACATAAGGCTGGGCCCGCTCAGCAAGCTCTGCCAGTTCACTGAGAATTTTATCGATAACCGGCTGTTTACAGTCGACACAACCGATACCGGCACTGGTACAACCCTCCTGCACCCATTGGTGCACAGACTCATCGGTGTAGACCTGATGTAACTGCCATACCGGACATTTTTCGGGATCACCAGGGTCGGTACGGCGCTGTCGTGCGGGGTCCGTAGGCATGGCACGTATACTTTTTTCTACCCTTAGCGGATCGTCTCGCAAGCTAATGGTATTGTGATAAGACTTGGACATCTTCTGGCCATCGAGCCCTGGAAATTTAGAGGCCTGGGTAAGTAGTGCCTCAGGCTCCTGCAAAATAATACGACCCCCCCCCTCAAGGTAGCCGAACAGGCGTTCCACATCGCCGTGGGTAAGATTTTGCTGATCGGTTAACAGGGCCTGGGCCTTTTCCAGGGCCGAGTGATCGCCCTGCTCCAGGTAGGCGCCACGTAGCTTGCGATACAACTTGGCGGGTTTCTTACCCAATTTATCTACAGCGGTCTCGGCCTTTTTCTCAAAACCCGGGTCACGGCCAAAAAGATAGTTAAACCGCCGCGCCACCTCCCGGGTCAATTCCACATGGGGCACTTGATCTTCGCCCACCGGTACCAGACCGGCGCGGTAGATGAGGATGTCCGCGCCCTGCAATAAGGGATAGCCGAGAAAACCAAAGGTGGCCAAGTCCCGCTCTTTGAGTTTTTCCTGTTGATCTTTGTAACTGGGTACCCGCTCTAGCCAGCTTAAGGGGGTGAACATGGACAACAAGGTGTGCAACTCAGCGTGCTGGGGCACCAAAGATTGTATAAACAGTGTTGCGTGACCTGGGTCCACCCCCGCCGCCAACCAATCGATGACCATGTCCCAGGTATAGGGGGCAATCTTTTCAGACTCATCATAGTGCGTCGTTAGAGCGTGCCAATCGGCAACAAAAAAGAAACAGTCATATTCATGCTGTAGCTTTATCCAATTTTTTAACACCCCATGGTAGTGCCCCAGGTGCAATGGCCCCGTTGGCCGCATCCCGGACAGGACACGCTGGGGCTGACCAGCCGTTGATATCAATGAGTACTCCCGAATTGATTTGTTATCTCAGCTTGCTAGTTTGTAGTTACGCGCTGATAAGTTGTGCATAGAAATAAAAATGCCATTACGATATTCGATTTTTGTCACCCTGAGGCACAAAGCGTCGAAGAATCTTAACCCGTTAAATTTATTGCCTTCGTTAAGCAATCTGAGATTCCTCGCTACACTCGGAATGACAGCGCTATTAGATTAGATCAAGTCAGTTTGTTTAAGACTACAACAGTACTGCCAATATAATCCGCGGCGCGATGTCCAGCAATTCACCCATGAGTAAGGCCAAGCCCACCACCGCCGGTTGAATCAACTTGCCCAACACCCCAAGCATGGCAAGCCCAAGGATAATAAAAAATCCGTAGGGCTCCAAACGACTCAGTTGCCAGGCCCAGGGACCCGGCAACAGCCCGGTCATGATCCGACCGCCATCTAAAGGCGGTATGGGCAACAGATTGAGCGCTATCAACACGGCATTGATCACCACGCCGGCACTGCCCACATAGACCATAAACGTGCCCACATTCGCGGGCAGGCCTATGCCGATACGAATCAATACCGCCCATAAAATCAACATCACCAGATTGGCCGCAGGGCCCGCGATTGCCACCAGGGCCATATCACGTTTTGGGCGACGCAGATTCTCCCATGTTACCGGCACCGGTTTGGCCCAACCAAACACCACCGGGCTCACCATCAGTAAAATCGCAGGGACCAATAACGTGCCCACCGGGTCAATGTGCTTTATAGGGTTGAGGGTCAGGCGTCCCAGGCGCTGGGCGGTGGGGTCCCCCAGCAGCTTGGCAACCCAACCATGGGCGGTCTCGTGCACAGTAATGGCAAACAATACCGGCAATGCCCAAATGGTGATCTTTTGTACGATATTAAAGGCTTCCATGGCTGGATTATATCAGGGTTCTTTAGAAAACATTGGCAACAGAAAATGCACCACTAGGCCAACTCCGGAATCGGTTCACCACACCCCTGACGCGCCAATCGAGGGGCGCCGTCTACCAGATCAATTACCGTAGTGGGTTCCAGACCACAAAACCCGCCGTCTATCACCAAGTCCACTTGATGCTCCAAGACTTCCCGAATCTCCTCGGGGTCACCCAGGGGTGTGGTCTGCCCCGGCATAATCAGCGTCGAACTCATCAGCGGTTCTCCCAAACGGGTGAGTAGGGCTTGGGGAATAGGATGGTCCGGCACCCGCAGGCCGATGGTCTTTCGGCGTGGATTTTGAAGCCGCCGGGGGACCTCTCGGGTCGCGGGCAGAATAAAGGTATAAGGCCCTGGGGTGTGGGCCTTGAGCAAGCGATAGGTGCTGTTGTCCACCTTGGCGTACAAGGCCAGTTCCGATAGATCCCGGCACACCAAGGTAAAGTGGTGCCGGTCCCCCACCTGGCGCAAGCGCCGGATACGCTCCATAGCGGCCTTGTCTCCCAAGTGGCACCCCAGGGCATAACTAGAGTCTGTGGGATAGGCGATGAGACCGCCACCACGGATGATCCCCACCGCCTGATCGACCAGCCGCATCTGGGGATTTTGGGGATGAATCTGGAAAAACTGAGCCATAAATTAAACCGCCCAGTGTTGCCATATTGGTGTACAACTAGCGGGAAGCTTCGGTATTCGTCCCAGCTCCATCCAGGTTTGTTCTGGCCCATGGAAATCACTGCCCACCGAGGCCAGCAACTCAAATTCACCGCACAGATCAGCCAAGCGGCTTGCACCCTCCTGGGACTGACTCCCTGAAAGCACCTCCATCCCATCACCCCCCAAATCCTTAAACTCGGACAACATGCGACGAAAACGGCCACGGCCCAGCTTGTAGCGCAACGGGTGGGCAAGGACGGCCTGGCCCCCGGCAACATGGATCCAGTCCAGGGCCTGGGCCAAGGTCGCCCATTCACCGCGCACATAACCGGAACAGCCTTTAGCAAGATATTTTTTGAATGCCTGGGAAATCGTTCGCACATGCCCCGCATCGACCAGAAACCGGGCAAAATGGGTGCGACTGAGAATGGGCCCAGATACCAATGCGTTGGCGCCGTCCAGGGCTCCGGCCACACCGCGTTTCTCCAACCGCCTGCCAATTTCTTCTCCCCGCCACAGCCGAAACTCACGCAGGTGCGCCAAACCTTCGGCCAGCCCTGGATTCTCGGGGTCCACACCCAGACCAACGATATGCAAAGTCAGTCCTTCGAGGCTCACCGAGACCTCCACGCCAGGCACCAATTTCAGGCCCCATTTCCCAGCGGCCTGTGTGGCCTCAGCAATACCATCGGTAACGTCATGATCGGTCAAGGCCAACACATCCACACCCTGCTGATGGGCACGGGCGACTAAATCCCGGGGGCTGAGAGTACCGTCGGAAAAGCTGCTGTGGGTATGGAGGTCGTAGCGTGGCATATTATGATAGGGTGCGGCCTGAAAGTCGGCGCGGATAGTACCAGACCGTCTCCGCGCTTGCCTATTCGCTACGCAAGACCCAGCGTTGCTCTCGCCTGCCGGTAGTGACACAATAGGGGTCCTAGAAGACAAGACCCCCTCCTAAATGAAACTTTTATACGATTTTTTCCCCCTGATATTCTTTTTCGGGACCTTCAAACTGTATGGGCTTTATGGTGATCCCGCCGATGCCATCTACGCTGCTACCGCAGTAGGCATTATTGCCTCCATAATTCAGGTCGGTTTCTTTTGGCATAAAAACAACCGGGTAGAGACCGTTCACATTATCACCCTGGTGATTATCACCGTGTTCGGCGGCCTGACCTTACTGCTTCACGACGACACCTTTATCAAGTGGAAGCCCACCATCATCAATTGGGTGTTCACCGTGATCCTGGTAGGCAGTCAGTTGCTAGGCAAAAAACCGGCCATACAATATGTCATGGGCTCACAGCTACAACTCCCGGACCCTATCTGGCAACGTCTCAACCTGGCCTGGGGCATTTTCTTTCTCCTGGTGGGCGCGCTCAATCTCTATGTGGCCTTCTGGTACCGCCTGGATCTCGACATTGCCGCCCGGCAGGCGCTGTGGGTGGACTTTAAGGTGTTTGGTCTGCTTGGACTGACCCTGGTCTTTGCTGTGGGTCAGGCCTTCTTTCTGACGCGCTACATGGACACCGAGAATCTAGAAGACAAAACCTGATGTATTACGCCATTATCGGCCGCGATAAGGATGACAGTCTGGCGTTACGCATGGCGGCACGGCCAGTCCATCTTAGTCGGCTTGAGGCGTTAAAAGACGCGGGCCAACTATTGATCGCAGGCCCCTTTCCCGCCATCGACGGCAACGACCCCGGGCCCGCCGGATTCAGCGGCAGCCTCATCGTCGCAGAATTTGACTCTTTGGAGCAGGCCACGGAATGGGCCCACGCCGACCCCTACGCCCAACAGGGCGTATTCAAGGAGGTCAGTGTGTTGCCTTTTAAAAAGGTCCTGCCCTAATGGATCGGTTAGATCGGTGCGAAAAAATAGAGCAAAAACTGGTGGCAGATTTTTCGCCCCAATCTATTGAGGTCATCGATCAGAGCCATCACCACGTGGGCCATGCCGGGGCTCAATCCGGGGGCGGTCACTTCGACGTCAACATCGTGGCCAAAAGTTTCAAAGGCCGGAACCAAGTGGCCCGACACCGCATGATCTATGCCGCCCTTAGTGATATGATACCTGCGGAAATACATGCCCTGTCAATAAAGGCGCACACACCTGATGAACTATAGAGTTGATTGCCGGTCGTATTAAGCGACGCCAATGCACTCCAAAAATCAAACAAAAGGAAGCACAATGTTTGCAAAACGAATTGTTTTATTACTGATCCTGGTACCACTGGCGCTTATAGGCTGCAAAAAAGACATTGACACCAGCGCAGTGCTGGCCACCGTTGATGGTGAGCCAATCACTGAAAAGGCCTATGACTTTTTTATTGCTCGCCTGCGTCAACCCGTACACCCGGATAAGGCCAAGGCCAAAGAATTGATCCTGAAACAGTTAGTGACCCAACAATTGTTGGTCAACTATGCACTGGACAGCAAGATCGACGAAGAACTGGATGTGTACCTCGCCCTGGCCCGCCAGCGTAATGCCCTGCTCATTGGCGCTGCCCAACGAAAAATTCTTAAAGAATTTCCATCCATCACCGAAGACCAGATCAAAGCGCGTTATGCGAAAGAGGTCGATGCGACCCATAAGTTTGCTTACAAAACCAGCCACATCATACTGGCCAGCGAGGCCGACGCCAAAGCCGTGATTGCCGACCTCGACAAAGGCAAGGGGTTCGCCGGACTGGCCAAGACCAAATCAAAGGGTCCCACCAAAAACAAGGGTGGCGATCTGGGCTGGGTACAACAAGGCATGGTGGTCCCCGCCTTCTTTGAAGCCGTCACCAAACTTAAGATAGGCAGTTATACCAAGGTGCCGGTCAAAACGCAGTTCGGATGGCATGTCATCAAGGTTAACGACCGCCGCAAGGTCAAGATCCCACCTTTTGACAAGGTCAAGGCCGACGTTGCCCGTCTTATCCAACAAGACATGCTGGCAAAGAAAGTTGATGAACTAAAGAAGAAGGCCAAAATCGATATCAAAAAGGTAGAAGCCTCCAAGCCTAAAGAAAGTTCCGAAGCCAAGAGCGAATAAAGGAATACCACTACGTATTATTCAAAGGGGGCCGCATGGCCCCCTTTTTCTTTTCTATCGTAGCCTGCCGCCCCGTTGGTTGTGGGTATGCTGGGTTTTGGCATCATTCATCCCGTAATTGGATTCTTGTATCCGTGCCGACCCGAAAAAACTCAACCGCGCAAGGCTTTGAACAAACCATGCAAAATTAGGCGAAGCATGCATCATGGACGAGCCTGTAACGAAAAGCCCCCTCTCCCTACGGGAGCACCCCTAGGGCATAAAAGATTGGAGAGGGGGAGTAATAATAGCTCGTTATTTTATATAATCCCTCATCCTGGCCTTCTCCCTGAGGGAGAAGGGATGACTTCGATTGTCGAGTTACTCAAATCTCGCCTGCCAGATTATTGATCGCACTGTTAGGTTAGCGGGACAATAGAAGCGCCCTTGAGACAATATTACTTCCTCTGCGAATCCTTTGCGTCTCCGCGCCGAAGGATTATTACTTCTTACTTAGCAGCTTCAAAAATGCTTTCTCATCCAGCATCACAACCCCTAGCTGCTCGGCCTTGGTGGCCTTGGAGCCAGGATCGACCCCCACAACCACATAACTGGTCTTGGCCGATACGCTGCCGGTGACCTTGGCGCCCAGGGCCTGGAGTTTTGCCTTGGCCTCATCACGGCCCATGCTGTCGAGTGTTCCGGTCAAGACGAAGGTCTTGCCCGACAGGGGTTGCAGTTTATCCCTATCGACCACCCCCTCCGGCCAGTTCATGCCGCGCTTGATGAGCTTTCGGATCACTTGGCGGTTGTGGCTCTCACGAAAAAAGGTATGGACATTTCCCGCCACCACGGGGCCTACGTCGGGGATTTCCTGTAAGACCTCTTCCTCAGCGTGCATTAGCGTTTCCAACTTGCCGCAATAGTTGGCCAGACTCCGGGCGGTGGTTTCTCCCACATCACGTATACCCAATGCGTAAAGGAAACGTGCAAGGGTGGTCGATTGACTCTTTTTGAGGGCATCGATCAAATTTTTTGCCGACTTTTCTCCCATCCGTTCAAGACCGGCAAGATCTTCTAACTTCAACCGATATAGATCAGACAAGTCCGATAACATGCCCTGTTCATCCAATTGGTCGACTAACTTGTCTCCCAGACCTTCGATGTCCATGGCCCGGCGCGAGGCAAAGTGTTTAATAGCCTCGCGCCGCTGTGCTGCGCAATACAGACCGCCGGTACATCGGGCTGCGGACTCACCCTCCGGCCGTTCAACTTTTGAATCACACACCGGACAACGCTCTGGCATTTTAAAACGCCGGGTATGCTTGGGGCGTTTGGACATCACCACCGACACCACTTCCGGAATCACATCACCAGCGCGGCGCACCACCACCGTATCACCGATGCGCACATCTTTTCGCTTCACTTCGTCTTGATTGTGCAAGGTAGCGTTGGTCACCGTGGCACCGCCCACAAACACCGGCTCCAGGCGCGCCACCGGCGTGAGGGTACCGGTACGCCCCACTTGCACTTCGATACCCTTGAGCACCGTCATTTCTTCCTGGGCGGGGAATTTGTGGGCCAGGGCCCAACGGGGGGCGCGGGATACTGCACCCAGGGCGTCTTGTTGGTCGAGGCGATTGACCTTGTACACCACGCCATCAATTTCGTAGGGTAATTTGTCACGACGGGCCATGATGTCGCGGTAGTAGGCAATACAACCCTCGGCATCCCGGGCCACCCGGGTTTCGGGACTGGTGCGCAGACCCCAATCCCGAAACCGTTCTAACATGGCGCTATAGGTGCCGGCCAGGATTTCATCAGCTGGACCCTCGACCACACCGACACCATAGATATAAATCTCCAAGGGACGGGCCGCAGTAATTCGAGGATCAAGCTGTCGCAGACTACCGGCAGCGGCATTGCGAGGATTGGCAAATTGTTTACCCCCCTCTGCCCGCTGCGCCCGGTTAAGCCGGGCAAAACCTGCGCGGGATATAAACACTTCGCCCCGCACCTCTAACACCCGTGGAGCGTCTTTCCCCAATAAGCGCAATGGAATGGAATCAATGGTGCGCACATTTTGAGTCACGTCCTCGCCGCTACGGCCATCACCGCGAGTCGCACCGCGCACCAACACCCCATTCTCGTACAGGAGGCTGACAGCGAGGCCATCGAGTTTGGTTTCGCAACTATAGTCAATGTGTTCAACGCCGAGACGTTCGCAAGCACGGCGGTGAAAGTCTTTTACCCCACCCTCATCAAAGGCATTGGCCAAAGATAACATGGGCACTCCATGGTGAACTTCGCTAAAGGCCTTGAGGGGTTTGGCCCCTACTCGCTGGGTGGGTGAGTCGGGGGTGACGAGGGCGGGATATTTTTCTTCCAGTGACTGCAACTGGCGGAACAGGCGGTCATACTCGGCATCGGGCACCTCAGGGGCATCAAGAACATAGTAACAGTGATTGTGATGGGCGAGTTCCTCACGCAGGGCTACGATGCGTCTTGAATCTTGGTCACCGGCCGCCATGGTTAAAACAGCCTAAGTGCTGCCTCCCCCCCTGGGACAACACCTTCTTTATCCATTTCTTTGGCAATACGGTCTACGTGCTGGCCGATACGCTCAAGGGTCGCATCATCCAGAGTATGCCGGTCACGGTCCAACAACACACCACCAAACCGATCAGAGAATGTCTTAACGGTATGAATCATATCTGCATAAACCTTGGGGGGATCAAAGGCCGTGGGGATGTTGAGGAAAAACGTCAAACCCTTAGTCTGAAAGCCTTCCAGATTGTTGGGATCAAAGTCGCCAGGCTTATACATATTGGCGATACTGTACAAATACCGCCCCCCCTGGGTTTGGGTGTTGATCTTATGGTAGATATTCATGTTGCCCAACTGCATGCCACATTCCTTGGCAAGGCGATCAATGCCCGGACCAGCAAAACGCTCTTCACCCCTTGAGACCATGTTGATGATCGCCAACACATCGTAGGTGCGGCAAAAATTGTCAAGATCACCGGCCCGCTCAAGCGCGGCCTCAAAAGACATGCTGAACTTAATCGGCCGCACCAGCATATCGGCAATCCTCAATCCCATTTGGGCAAACTTGTTCAGCTCTGACTCGGAGACGGGGCCATCACGATCCGCCAACTGAATGGCCAATTCTATGTCAGTATACTGGCCATTTTCGGGTTCTTGCTCCAAATCACGCCACAGACCGTTGTCTTCATTTAACCCATAGATGCAGCGGTGTTTGTCGAGTAGATATTCGTTTTGTTTGTAGATACCCAACACCGTATCCCTGGGAACAATGGTTTCTCCCTGGACCCTGGCCACAAAGTCTACAACTTCATCGGCCCGTTGCTCACGCAATTGCTGCGGCAAACCGGGGTCAAGATCCAGGGGCATGGTGGCGGCATGTTCGATGTCGTCCAGCCCGGCCTCATGCGGGTCACGGACTTTCGGCTCTTCGGTAATTTCTGCGGCTAAGAGTGCT
Organism: Acidiferrobacteraceae bacterium; assembly: GCA_011052015.1. GTDB lineage: Bacteria > Pseudomonadota > Gammaproteobacteria > HyVt-429 > HyVt-429 > HyVt-429. The sequence continues at coordinate 17,522 of DRJZ01000105.1, forward strand.
TGGTCGTCGTCCGCAGGCAACGTGGGTTCGTCCTCGACAGGATGACGCACCACTAAGGCAGGTTCCTGCCATTCTTTTGCCCGCTTACGTAGTTGCATGCGCCGTATGTCGATACGTCGCATGCGAAGTTTGTCGTAAGAAATCAGCCCGATAATAACCACGAAGACCAGACCAACAATCAGCAGCGCGACGCGCAAACTTGTCATTGGGCAACCATTTCGACCGCCTGGGCCATATCTACCGCTACCAAGCGGGACACGCCGGGCTCGGCCATAGTCACCCCGATCAACAACTCAGCGGACTCCATGGTGATCTTGTTGTGGGTGATAAAAATCATTTGCGAGCGTTGCGCCAGATTGCGCACGGTCGCGCTATAGCGTTCCACATTGGCGTCGTCCAGAGGTGCGTCCACCTCATCCAACAAACAAAACGGTGCCGGATTGAGCTCAAAGAAGGCAAACATCAGCGCCACTGCGGTCAAGGCCTTTTCGCCACCGGACAACAGGTGAATCGTGGTGTTGCGTTTCCCCGGAGGTCTCGCCATGACAAGTACACCGGTTGTAAGCAGATCGTCATCGGTGAGTTCCATATAGGCATGGCCACCACCAAATAGTTTAGGGAAAAATGCCTGGAAGTTGGTATTGACCTGATCAAAGGTTTCCTTGAAACGGGTGCGGGTCTCACGGTCGATTTTGCGCATGGCGTCTTCCAGCATGCCCAAGGCCTGGGTCAAATCCTCGTATTGTTTGTCGAGATAATTTTTTCGTTCAGATTGTTCCTTGAATTCCTCAATGGCCACCAGATTGACCGGACCAATGCGATTGATCTTCTTCTCCAGCCCCTCTAATCGTGCCTGCCAGCTTTCTTCGCTGGCATCTTTTTCGATCTCGTTGAGCAATTTTTGCGGTTCGTACTCGTCGGCGCGTATTTGCTCCTCCAGGGTCTCCCGTCGCACCACCAGTTCCTGACGGGCCATCCGCGCCTGCTCTAACAGCTCCCGGGTCTCTTGCATGCGGTGCTCGAATTCTGTGCGTTGCTTTTCCTTAACCTGAAGACCGTCTTCCACATCCGAGACCTGCCTACGGGCCAAGGCTAATTTTTCTTCTGCCACTATCCGTTTTTTGAGCAAGAGTTCAAGTTGCTGTTTCAATTCCAATTCTGGCCTGTCACCCTGACTGACGACGTGCTCCAATTCCTGGCGGCGTCCACTCAGGGTGGCCACTTGAGCCTCGAGCCGGTCAATGCTTTCTTGGGTAGATTGTAGCGATGTCTGCAGCCCTTCTCGTAGCAGTTCCTCACGGTGGTGGGCATCCCGGGCGTCGGCCTCTTGCTGGCGGGCCTGCTCCAGATCGCCCACGATTTTTTCCTTTTCCAGCATCAGGCCCTGGCGGCGAGATTTAAAGTCGCTCACTTCCTGACGAGCGGAGGCCAACAACTCTTTGGAGGAGGTCAATAGACCTTGCTCACGATTTTCCTCGTTCTCAAATTCTGCCAATTCGCACCGGATCTGTTCACTGCGTGCATGCATCTGCGACACTGCAGCCTCCTGACCACCGTATTCACTATGCAGAGTTGCCCTCTGTTGGATCAACTCACTTAAATCACGGCGCCCATTATCTCGCTCAGCCTCCAAAGCCTCCAGAATCTCTTGTCCCTCTGTTTGGCGTTGGCGTAGGCCATCCAGCGCCTCCTTCAGTTCCACCCCCTGCTCACGCAAGCTCTCCAACTCCATCTCACGGGTCAGCATCCCCGCCTTGGCGCTCTCCTGGTCATAAAGGCTCAACCAGTTCTTGCCGACCCAAACGCCGTTACGGGTGACAATAGACTCCCCGTCCTTGAGGCTGCCCCTTTGCGCCATGGCCGCATCCAGGTCTTGGGCCAGACGTACGCCACTGATCAAGGGCCGCAGATCCGCCTGATCGCTATGCACCACATCAAGCAAAAGCCTGGCATCAGCCGAGGTCTGTTTGGGACCCCGGCTCTGTTGCAATACACAAAGATTAGATCCAGCCAAACCTTCCAGATCAGAGGCAATATCATCCAAGGACGTCACGCACAACGCCCCCAACACATCGGCAAGCACGCGCTCTACGGCCAACTCCCAACCGGACTCAACGTCCAGATTGGCTGCCAGGCGCGGGGCCTTTTGCAGATCGTGTTCTAGCAACCATTCTTTTAGCCCCCTATCGTGCTGTTCCATGGCTGCGGTCTGCAATTCCTCCAGCGAGGAACAACGGGCATTAATAGTTTGCAACTGGCCGCTGAGTTCTTCGCTCTCGGCACCCAGTTCCTCACCATTACGGCGGATTTCACGTATGCGTTCTTCAAGCTGTTGAAGTTGTGTTTCTTGTTGCTGGCAGGCTTGACCGCTGTCTTCCATGCGTTTTTTCAGCGTATCCAAACCACCGTCTTGTAATTTATTTTTAAGACCATCGATTTCATCCCTGAGGCGCTGGTGACGTTCACGATTACGACCGATGCTGTGCTCCAGTTGCTGAATACGTGCAGCTTGCACTTCTTGTTCTTTTACCGGCTGCGAGGCCAACCGTGCGAAGGACTCCCAAGCGACCTGCCATTCATCTTTGCTTTGCTCAAATTTTAACAATGCGGCCTTGGCCAACTGCCAAGTCTCATCATATTGGTTAAGCTGGGGACCACATTGGGCCAGCCGCTGAGTGTAGTCATCGAAGCGGCTACGATCTATCTCTAAATGGTGGTTGGCCTCACCCAGGGCCTGTTCGGCCTGATCCAGTTCCAACTTTCGCTGTTGCAAGGTTTCCTGGGCATGATCAATGGATTGCTCCACACTGGCCACTTGAGCACCCAACTTGTAAAACTCGCTCTGTAAACCGTTAAATTGATCGGTGGCCTCGGTACGCTGTTGGCGCAACCCCTCCATGGCAGTTTCTAAAGCCCGCTGGTCGGCCTTACGGGATTCCAGTTCGGTATCGAGTTTGGCCAGGCTGGTGTCTTCAGTGGTAATGCTGGCGCCCAGTTCCTGCCAGCGCAGACTGAGCAACTCGGCATGGACTTGGCGCTCTTCCTGTTTCAGCAACTTATAACGGGCGGCGGACTTGGATTGCCTCTGTAGACGCTTAATCTGGGTATCCAATTCACCACGGATATCTTCCACCCGTTCCAGGTTCTCCCGGGTATGGCGTATGCGATTGGAGGTATCGCGGCGCCTTTCCTTGTAGCGCGAAATGCCGGCGGCCTCTTCCACGAAGGTACGCATATCTTCGGGCTTGCCTTCGATGATACGGGTCACCATGCCCTGCTCGATAATGGAATAGGTGCGGGGACCCAGTCCGGTTCCGAGGAAAATGTCGGTAATATCCTTGCGCCGGCACTTGGTCTTGTTCAGGAAGTAATCGGACATCCCGTCCCGGGACACCTCCCGACGCACCGAGATTTCGGCATACCGGGCATAGGGCCCAGGGGCCTTGCCCTCGGTATTGTCAAAAATCAGCTCAACCGAGGCCTTGCCCACGGGCTTACGCCCCGTGGAGCCACTGAAGATCACATCGGTCATGCTGCTGCCACGCAGGTTCTTGGCTGAGGTCTCGCCGAGCACCCAACGCACCGCATCGATGATGTTGGATTTGCCACATCCGTTGGGCCCCACCACGCCAATCAGGCTGGCCGGTAGGGTAATAACGGTTGGATCAACGAATGACTTGAAGCCGGCAAGCTTTATGGTCTTCAGACGCATTAAACAGTCGATTTTTAGATTAAAATGCCGGGCTCGAACGTTACCACAACCGGATTTAAAATGCCTAGCGAACCCAGCAAGACCCTGGAGACCTTCTCCAACCCGAAGTCCGACCGCGATTACACCATCCGTATTCGTATGCCCGAGTTTAGCTGCCTGTGTCCCAAGACCGGACAGCCCGATTTTGCGACACTTTTTCTCGAGTACGTCCCGGACAAGCTGTGCGTCGAACTCAAGGCCCTGAAACGCTATGTGTGGGCCTGGCGCGATGAGGGCGCTTTTCACGAGGCGGTCACAAACCAGATCCTGGATGACCTGGTGGGGGCCATGACGCCTCGCTATGCCCGTCTCACAGCACGTTTCAACGTACGCGGGGGTCTGTATACCACGGTGGTGGCAGAGCACCAGCAACCGAACTGGACACCACCTGCCCCAGTCACCCTACCCTGATGGGTGCCTCCCTCCCAGGGCGCTACCTGGGGATCGACCTGGGTACCTCCGGTTGCCGGGGGATTATTATCAATGGCGAGGGACACCTCTACGCCAGCACCACTACGGCCCTACCCCGTTCTTCCGTACAAGGCCCCAGGGTTGAACAACGCCCCCAAGACTGGTGGCAGGGACTGGTGATCACCCTGAAGCAACTTGGGCGCCAGCGTCCCCTGAATCAGATCACGGCCCTGGCGGTGAACGGCACCTCGGGATCGGTTCTGCTGTGCAACCCACAGGGCGAACCCCTTGGCCCGGCACTGATGTACAACGACCGTCGCGCCATCCATGAAGCGGAGGATATAACGCGTGATGCACCACAAGATTGTGGCGCCCAGGGCGTCAGCAGTGGGCTGGCCAAGGCCTTGTGGTTGGCTAGACACACAGATCACACCGAAAATTTCTACGTCCTGAATCAAGCGGACTGGATCGCGGGCCAGCTATGTGGCGAATGGCCCATGAGTGACTACAATAACAGCCTCAAGCTGGGCTTTGATCCCGTCGCTTTGTGTTGGCCACCCTGGATCGAGACCCTGGGTATTTCCAATCAATGCTTCCCCGAGGTGAAGGCCCCAGGAAGTTTTATGGGCAGGGTCAGCCATGCCGCCGCCAAGGCAACAGGCCTGACACCGGGCACCGCGATCATGGCGGGCACCACCGATAGCGTGGCCGCCTTCCTTGCCACCGGCGCCCATGCCTGTGGCCACGGCGTCACCGCCTTGGGCACCACCCTGGCCCTCAAACTGCTATCCGACCAGCCCCTGTTTGCCCCCCGCTACGGGATATACAGTCACAGACTTGGCGATCAATGGCTTGTTGGTGGGGCCTCTAATAGCGGTGGCGCAGCCCTAGATCAACACTTCAGCATCAAAGAGATCGAGTCCCTCACTCCTGATCTACGAGCCAATAAGGACACCGGTTTGAACTATTACCCCCTGCCCGGCACCGGCGAACGCTTTCCGCTGAGCGACCCACAATTAACACCCCGCATGGACCCCCCCGCCCCGGATCGGACAATATTTTTACAGGCCATGCTCGAAGGCATAGCCCGAATTGAGGCCCAGGGCTATGCACTCATGCACGAACTCGGCACACCCGATCTTAAAGGAGTCTATACCACCGGCGGCGGCAGCAGGAATCCGGTCTGGATGCAAATTCGTCAGCGCCTGTTAGACGTACCCATGCTAACGCCTTTATCTACCGAAGCCGCCTATGGTACGGCAAGGCTTGCTGCGGGTTTGGTGAATACCAAGCAAACAACACCTTCCGGATGACACGCTGTGATGCCACATCACAGCTGCACCATTAATTTCCTCTACCCCACTCGTAACCAGCCTTTTCAGCAGTGACTTGGGGGTAGTGGTAAATCTTGTTCTTATAATTCTTTACTATTACCTCTATTTCATTCATCTCTATAACCGTGTCCGAAGGGAGCAGCGCAATCTTGCCGCCACCACCAGGAAGATCAATCATAAACTTTGGTATAGCAAACCCTGATATATGTCCCTGCAGGCCTCTGAGTATATCCAGACCACACTCAACGGTTGTCCGCATATGTTCGGTGCCACGTGTCAAATCGGCCTGATATAGATAATACGGCTTTACCCTGATGGCGATGAGTCTCTGCATCAGCTCTTTGATCGTCTCCAGGTCGTCATTAATCCCCTTAAGGAGAACTGTCTGGCTACCAAGTGGAATACCTGCATCGGCCAGCCTGTTGCAGGCAGTCGCCACCTCCTTTGTTATTTCTCGTGGATGAATAAAGTTTATGTTTATATACAGGGGGTGATATTTTTTAAGCATCCTGCAGAGATTCTTTGTTATCCGTTGTGGGAGCGCGCATGGCATACGGGTTCCGATTCTGATTACCTCGATATGAGGTATGCTCCGTACCCTTTCCAATATCTCTTCAAGCGCCTTATCTTTTAGTATTAACGGATCTCCGCCAGAAAGTATTACATCCTTAATCTCTTCACGATCCCTGATGTAATCAATGCCCCTGCGAACCATCTCCCTTGATATTGGTCTCTTTCCTACAAGCCTCTTCCTTGTGCAGAACCTGCAATATATCGCACATTGATTTGTAACCATCAGAAGGGCTCTATCTTTATAGCGATGCACAATAGACGGTACAGGGCTATCACCTTCTTCATTGAGGGGGTCATCCATACCTACATCATCATAAATCTCGCGTTCATCAGGTACAACTTGTTTGTATATGGGGTCATCCTTTTTCTGTATGAGTGACATAAAGTAGGGATTTATCCTTGCCGGATATTCTGCGATGACTCTATCGGTCTTCTCGCTCTCAAGGTCAAATGCCGTTGAGATTTGCTCGGTCTTTATAAGACTCTTCTTTAAGATATGTTGCCAGCGTTCCATAGTCCTATCCCATTATTTAACCGTTTAAATCGTTCAGGCACGTGCAACGGCAGTCATTACCGAATCCGTCATTCCGTGTATAAGTTTCTTATCAAGGGGACATACAGTAGCCATCATGCCCGCCAACTTTACATCTTCTCTATACACAAAATAATATGGACAGAGGCGCACCCGCCCTTTCATTGTTTTTATATCGCCTGTGGTCCGGTCTAAATAGTTGACCTCAACATGTCGTCCCTTATGAAACTTCTGGAGTATATGCGGGGTCCTATGAAAATCCTCGAGTGCCCTGTCTATGACATCCCCCCATTCCTTCTTTGACACATCATGCCCGACTACAACTCCTCTACTCCCCCACGCCAGTTCTGAAAACCCGGATGGCTTTATAACAAACTCCTTCCTTTCGTTTTGTGTGGCCTGTTTCAATTCTGCCCAGTCGGCAACAGATCGTTTGCCGACTTTAAGCCCTGGAATTATTCCATAGGGGGGCAGCTCCGCCGGATCGAGTATCCATGTAGGAGGCAAAATCTCGTGCAATATGGAAAACACCTTTTCCCCTAATGTAGTCATCCAGTATCCCCTGATCATGGGATGATGAAACAGGGCATACAGCATTTTCTCCTCGAGAAAGGGCTTAAAGGGTGGGGTTACAGATACCTGATTATTTTTGACGCTATACATAATCAGTTCAGCTTTCGGGATATTCTTTAGATCGAACAATTCAAAGAATCTATAAAGGACGTCGATCTTGCTTCGGCCCTCCTCTGACTTGATGTGCAACCCCTCCTCCGTAAATATAATATCCTCGGGTCTAATCGTTGATGCATTTACGCCATATTCCCGCATGGCCCCTGCCAGCCATTCCATCTCAGACCGGTAATCCCTGGATTCCTCGGAGACCACAATAGCGATGACAGGATCAGGTGTCCGGGTGGTGGACTTAAGCATATTCAGAAAACCCTCTATCATTCCGTCTATCTCACCGACCACCTTATTCCCTCCTTCCATAAACGAGGTGGATGAATAGGCTCTGCCGAGACTTCCTGTAATACCCATACCACCGGGGACGGCATCTAATTCCGTCGCAACCATCCCGCCTTCCGTCAGGATAATGTCAGGTCTTATGATGCCGGGAAGCAGGTCTTTCATCCTGTTCATACGGGCATAGTCTATAAGGGACTGGGGTTTCCCCTGATCCAAATACCCGGCAATCCATCCTGGTTGCCTTCCATGTGCGCTTTCATGATAAAGGTTGTTTGAGGCGCGATAGAACAGATAAAAACATCTGCCAAGAGATTCGATAAAGGTAAGTTCTTTTTTCTCCACAAAGAAAGGTTCTGGGGATATATTCCAATCAATGTAGACTCCGTCCTTGATCAACCTGTCCTCAATGTATCTACACCGTTCTTTATATGCTGCGGATCGGATCGTTTTGTCGTTTTGGCCAGGGTTGCCATTGGCTACCAAAGAAGCCAGGCGTCCAGCAGATACCGTCATTGGGTTCATAAGCGGCACTTCTCTGGAGCATCTCAAGCTGTCGTATCCCCGTTTTTGCATTAGCCACGCCTCTCCGATCAATAAGCCTTATAGATTAACAATATTTTAGAACCTATCTGCTACGCATAGGTCAAGATCCAGCCTCTTGGAATCCTGACCCGTAGGTTGGACGATCGATTTACTAGTAGGTATATTCTTATTCCGCCATTTTATTGGATTGGAGTAGTCTTGGGAAAGTGCTTCGAAGAGAAACATGGGTTTTACTATTTTGGTTTTCCGGCGTCACATTCTTGTCGGGCTGTTTCTCGCCTATTCCAACTGCCCCGTCGGCAAATAACGCCCAGATAAATGCGGCTATCCAGAATCCTGCTCGTGTTACCCGGCAGGTAACCGAGGGAAGGCTTGTGGCAACGTTTAATCTGGATGGCGGAAGGTATGTGAACCTTCAAATCAACAAGTATAAATACCCCATTAACAGCCATGGCTATTCCTGGGGAGAATACGGGTACGGACATACCATGACCATCGGCCATTTCAGCAAGGTATTGGGTAGTGGATTCAGAAAAGAATCCACTATCTTTTTCAAAAAGAGAATAGCTGATAGAGGACAGGATACATTCCTGCTGGAGGGCACAACCTACCGCGCCACGTGGCATCTCGTGAGCGTTTTTTATAACGGCAGGTATGAGGTTACCATTGATAAACCCAAATGAATTCTCGGGACACATATCATGCTAACGATCAGACACAGCAATAGCCCGTAGTGTTCCAGTATGCTCAAGGTATGGAAACTGCACCTTACGCTGATTTTTCGTAACGAGTTATGTGAACCAGAGGTTAACGGATCGGAAAAGCGATGAGTGGAGCGGGTTATCTTCAGACCGGGCAGGTGACTTGTCACGATGCCGCCGGATGCCTGATCGATTGCTCCGGGGGCGGCCAGGACGGCGCGTTTCAGCGAGGTGCGTCGTGGCCGAAACCACGTTTTAACATTGAAGGCGAAAGTGTCAGGGATCGGTTGACGGACCTTGTCTGGTCCCGCAACGCCAATCTCGCGAATTTCCCCTGACGTGGCATGAGGGACTCAACTATGTGGCTCAAATGAATCGCAGCCCGACCTTCGACTATAGCGACTGGTGCGTCCCCAACCGGCGCGAGCTTCGTAGCCTGATCAGTCATCAGACAAGACGGCCTGCGCTTCCGGAAGATCAAGCGTTCACAAATATTTTTAATGGCTGGTACTGGAGTTCCACCACGGCAGCAATCAGTCCGTCGCATGCCTGGTACGTGAACATGGACGGCGGCCGCATGTTCTATGGTGGCATAGAATCAATCGTTTCTGGTTTGGCCGGTTCGTGGGCAAGGCAAGGGTATCCTTCCCGTGACCGGACAAACACGATGCTACACCGAGGCAGGTGATGTGATCCCCTGTACGGGTACGGGGCAGGACGCCGAATTCTCCATCGGTTTTCTCTGGCCTTCACCGCGCTTTCAGGTTTCGAGGGGGAGGTGATCGATCGATTGACGAACCTCTGCTGGCGGCAGACTGCCGACCTGAGTGGACCGGCAACCTGGGTACAGGCCCTGGCTGCGATCGAACGGCAAGATAAGCGATGGCAGCTTCCCAATATCAATGAATTGGAGTCTCTGGTCGATTGCAGTGCGCACAGCCCTGCGCTTCCAGATGGGCATCCATTCGATGCGCTGCAGGATGTGTACTGGTCTTCCACGACCAGCCTCTATGAGCCGGACTGGGCGTGGGCGCTCTACCTGGACAAGGGTGCGGTTGGCGTTGGGCAGAAGACGCAGGCGAAATTCCACGTGTGGATCGTGCGAGACCGGGATAACGGGGCGTACTCGGTTGAATAACAGCATGGCTTGGTGAGCACCAGGCAAACTACACCTTCTTGGGGACATGATATGATGCCGCATCGCAACTGCTCCATTAACGCCCTCTACCCCAGGGAGAGGGTTCGTGCAAACAACCCGTCCCCAAGGATTTATTATGGCCAACCCCATCTCCGGTCCCGGTTACCTGATACGCGGTTTTAAGCTCATTAACCAACCCGGTATACGGCGCTTCGCCATCCTACCCATACTCGTTGCAACTATAGTCTTCGGCTTGTTGATTTGGATGGGCTACGGCTATTTCGGCGGCTTACTTGAATGGATGTTACCTTCCGGCGATAGCTGGTGGGCCACATTGATACGTGGCATTTTGTGGCCGTTGTTCTTCATTGCCGTGGTGCTGCTTTTATATTTCAGCTTTACGGTGTTGGCCAATCTTATCGCGGCACCCTTTAACGGGCTTCTGGCAGAAAAAGTGGAGACTTTGTTAACAGGTCAGGCCCCGGAAGATGCCGGGGGCGTCAAAGATCTGGTCGCAGACATCCTACCCGCCATGGTTAATGAAATACGTAAATTAGGCTACTATCTGATTTGGGCCCTGCCTCTACTGATCTTATTTCTCATTCCTATGGTGAACCTGATCGCGCCCATTTTATGGGCTCTGTTTGTCGCCTGGATGCATGTCTTTGAATACGTGGAATATCCTATGGAGAATCACCGCATCCGCTTCAAACAAGTCCGGCACACCATCAAGACCAAACGATTTTTGGGTCTGAGTTTTGGCGCCAGCGTAATGATGGCCCTGCTGATCCCCGTGGTGAACTTGCTGGTAATGCCGGCGGCAGTCGCAGGCGCTACCGCCATGTGGGTAGAACAATTTAAACGATAGCACTCACTATTTTGGCCGACCATCTCCGACATCAAGTAAGCGTTCAGCCCATAAAGTGAGCACCTGCCAATTACTGCTACAACTCGCTGCTATATTGCTGACGGCGCTGGTGATCGCCATCGATTATACCACTTTGCTCGTGTACGCACGAACAGACTATAGCTCTCCGGCCCAATATTGATTCTCCGCCCGCCGGTCATTACCGATACGCCGGTCTTCTTCAAACCGAATCGCCAAACGGCGATCAGGATTAACACGCCGGTTAAATTTGCGTCGATCATTGACTATACCGACACCTCTTATGAATACCCTGCCTTTGGCCTTAAATCCACTAATATAGGATTTTATATCCGTGCCACAATGAACACATTTGTCGGTTTCTTCCTCTATCAGATTGCTACAAAATGGACAGCGAATGATTATGGTCTGTGTCGATACTCGGTTCGAGTCTAAACCATCCTGGGGTTCGATAGAACACTGAGCCCCAGCCTTAAGGATAGCGACCTGGTAACGTTCTGCGGTTACCCTATCGACATTTTTTTTCAGAATAACCGGCCTGTTCGCAAAAAGATGAGCAATTATCGCTACGTCCAGTTTAAACAACACAGCAAAATTTTGTATTACAGCTTGAAGATTATCTTGAGCAATGCCCGTACTATTAAAAACAACCTGATACCTTTGTTGATCCATACCCCGTCCTCCATGTTAGCTTAACTATTCCCTTACCATCCAGACATATCCACTCATTTACTAATGAGTTCATTGGTTACCCAAAACCGTGGCCTGTTGGATGTATTTGGGATGGATCTGTGGGTCGGGAAACTGGCCCGGCTGTCCAATGTTTGGCACCTTTTGGACTTACGCTTGTTGTATCACGGGGCCGTGGGGGTCTGCTGTCGGCAGCTCGTCTAATCAGAGTGGAAGCAAGGGGAAATTTTGTGGGTGCAATATCAAACTCTATCATTACCGTATCTACAGTAGTGACAAACATTACCGCCCATTCCATCTTTAGTACATTTAGATGCACTGTGGCCTCCTTGGCCGAATCCTGCTTATAATACTACCCACTTATCCCGGTGAAGGACACCCTCAACTAACTTAATCCGGGTCTTTTTAAAAAGAGCCGGACCCGTTCTACACCCACCTTCAGTTCATCTATTGAAGTGGTATAAGAAAACCGCACATGCTGGCTGGCTTGATGGGCGCCAAAATCCAACCCTGGGGTGATGGCCACTCCGGCCTGCTCGAGCAATATAGTGGCAAATTGAAAGCTGTCATCGGTCAGATCACTGCAATCCGCGTAAATATAAAAGGCTCCTTGGGGGATAACAAGAATCTTAAACCCCAGTTCGATCAGGGCTGATAACAAGTAGTCTCGTCGCTGGCGAAATATCCCGACCCGGTCTTGCAACTCAGCCTCCACCCCCGGGCCGAATGCGGCAAGGGCCGCATACTGGGCCGGGGTGCTGGTGGCCAAAAAAATATTTTGCGCCAGCCTGTCAATGGCGCCCACATAGGCTGGAGGTGAAACCAACCAACCCACCCGCCAACCGGTCATGCCATAATATTTAGAAAAACTGTTAATCACAAACACATCCTTGGAAAACGCAAGTACGCTTATAAGCTCCGTGTCGTAGATAATGCCGTGATAGATCTCATCAACGATGAGGACACCGCCTAACCCGGTAACGGTGGCAATCATCTCCTTTAGATCATCGGCGGGTACGACCGTACCGGTAGGATTAGAGGGGGATGCCACCATCACCGCCATCGTTTTTGGTGTCCAGTGTTGGCGTATCAAGTCGGTATTAAGTTGATAACCAGTAGAGGCGTCCACGGGCACAGCCTTGGCTTCGCCTTCAAACAGTCGTATGAAATGGCGATTGCAGGGATAGGCGGGATCGGCGATGAGGACCTCGTCACCGGGATTGAGCAGCACCGCCATGATCAACTGTAACGCACCTGAAGCCCCCGGGGTCACCACCACATGGTCAGGTTCTGGATAAGCTTCAGGTGGATAACTGGAGGCAATGGCGCGGCGTAACTCGGGTAGACCCAGCGCAGGAGTGTAGTGAGTCTTACCCGCCTCCAGGGCTGCGATACCCGCCCTCACAACCGCCTCGGGGCTAGGGAAGTCCGGTTCCCCAATCTCCATATGGACAATATGCCGCCCTTGGGCCTCCAGGACCCGGGCACGCTGCAACAGGGCCATGACATGGAAAGGTTGAATGTCCGCCATGCGGGCGGCCAGAGGTCGCACGGCAATCAATTCGTCTTTAATTCACCAAGCGCGCCGACCAGCATTTCATAGGTGACCGAGTTAACTTTCTCATCTATGTCTTCGTTTTCTTCACCGCGCTCACCTTCCGGGACCATGGCCTTTTCTAATGACAAGAGACTTAACTTAAACCAGGTATCCAGGGGCTGATCGTCAGAACTGTTAATGGTGCCCAGGGCCGATATTGACTGGCCAAGATGAAACTTTTCCCACATTCCCAAAGAAGCCTTATTCTGCTCGATAAATTCCACGATCCTATCTGCGATGGCGTTTCTTAAATCAAGATCTATTTGACCCTTGGCTATTTTTTCATGCAGGTCGTCTAGTTGTTTCATAACAATTCTCCCAAACTGGTTCAGTCTGAATTTTCCCCGTTTACTCGGGCGCCTGAATCAGACAGCGGCTTTCATCTTCTCATATCTGCATAAATTCACCTATAACAGGCCCATGGCGCCTGAATTTCAGGTACGCTTTTCTTGTGTTGCGTTTATTCACCACAGAGGAAGGACACACAGTGGCAATACATCTTTTCCTCTGTGACCTCCGTGCCCTCTGTGGTAAAAAATGCTGTACGAAGCACCCCAATATTAATCACATTGGCGAACTAATCTCATCGGGCACCGTGTAGCCGCTTAAGTAACGCCAAGTCCACATAAGCGGCCCCGTTAATGGCAATCCTGCTATGGGAGACCTGGCAGTGTGTGTCGGGCTCGCCAAGGTGGTCCACCACCAGGGCCGCGTCACTGAAGTCGTGGTCTTGGGTATAGGCGTTATAGGTGATAACGGATTGCACACCCGCCGCCAGCGAAGACCGCAAACCGTTAAAGGAGTCCTCCAAAGCCAGGCAGCTATCTGAGCTCAGAGCCATCTTCTTCATCACATAATTGTAGATATCCGGCGCGGGTTTTTTGCTCGGTACCACGTCACCGGCACCGATGACCTCAAACCAATCCTCGGCGCCATCAAAGGAGGTGCTTAACAACGCTTGGACATTCTCCGGAGTGGTGGTGGTGGCTATGGCAAGTCGCAATCCGGCCTGGCGGGCCTCAAACAGGAGCCGCTTCACCCCCGGACGGGGGGCAATACCACCACGACGCACCAATTGGGTAAAGTGTCGAGTTTTAATATCGTGCATATCGGCGATATAACCCTTTAAATCCTTCGGCCGCTGGAAATCGGGACGATACATCTCTATAAAGTGCAGTATGCGCTCCTTACCTCCGGTGATGGCGAGCAACTCACCATAAAGAGAAACGGTCCAATCCCAGTCCAGGCCGACCTCGGCAAAGGCCGCGTTATAGGCGATACGATGACCATCACGCTCGGTATCGGCCAAGGTACCGTCAACGTCAAAAAGTAGTGCTTCTAAGGACATAAGGCCTCACTTTTATGGCTGTGGAAACCTGGCCTGATTTACCCTGTTCCCACAGTTAAACTAAGGTATACACTGAATGTTGCACGTCCATATCCTTTCTGGTATAGATGCGCGGCTATTTTTAAGGCTAATTATCTCAGGAGTTCGTATATGCCGGCCAGCGCTAAAAAGGCCCCTGCCAAAACCTTGTTCGGAGGCATCAAGCCGTACAAGGAAAAAAAGGGCGAAAAGTACATGAATAAGAAACAGCTCGAACACTTTCGGGCCATACTCCACGCTTGGCGCACAGACCTGATGGATGAGGTCTCACGCACTGTACACGCCATGCAGGATGAAACCGCCAATCACCCTGATCCCAATGACCGTGCCAGCCAGGAGACCGATATGTCCCTGGAACTGCGCAGTCGCGACCGGGAACGCAAGCTACTCAAGAAGATCAGCGAGATGCTCGAACAGATTGAGTCGAGTGATTACGGTTACTGCGAGAAATGCGGTGTCGAGATCGGGGTTCAACGCCTGGAGGCGCGTCCCACCGCAACCCAATGCATCGACTGTAAGACCCTGGATGAAATTCGCGAGCGCCAATTAGCCTAACCTTGTCTCACCCTGTCTGTTCAAATCAACAGCGAACATGTGTGGTCAAAGCCGCACCTACAGTAGTGCTTCGTTGCAAACAGTTAGGGATTTATTCTGGCGTTTCTATTGAACCGTTTGACCCCACCGGTCTGAATCCTTGTACTCGCTGCTGATCCGCAATGCTCTAATCGCACAGCCAGATGGCAACACCATCGTGGGAGATGTGGCCTGTGAACATGGCCGCATTGGCCGTATAGACCCGCAAATTGATGCATTGGCCGAAGAGACCCTGGACGCCCAGGGTCGGCTGTTACTCCCTGGGGTTATCGACCCCCAAGTCCACTTTAGAGAACCCGGCAATGAGCATAAGGAGGACCTGGGCTCGGGTTCCCGGGCAGCGGTGGCCGGTGGTGTCACCAGCTTCCTGGAGATGCCCAATACCGCCCCGGCGACCATCGACCAGACCGCCCTGGACGATAAATTAAGCCGAGCGGCGCAAAAGTCGGTGGCCAACTACGGGTTTTTTATCGGCGCCACGCCGGATAATGTGGATGCCTTGAATTCGGTTAGCCCCGTGTGCGGTATCAAGATCTTCATGGGCTCAAGTACCGGGAGTTTATTGGTCAACCGGCGGGGCGACCTGGAACGCATCTTTGCCAACGGTGACCGCTTGATCGCTGTGCACGCAGAAGACGAAGCCCGGATCAATGCGCGCCTGAAACGGTTTGCGGGTCGAACCGACACCGCAGTGCACTCAGAGATTCGTGACAACCAATGCGCAGTGCTTGCCACCGAGCTGGCCCTTGAGCTTTCGATCCAGCACCAACGGCGCCTGCACATTTTACATTTGTCCACCCACGAAGAAGTGGACATCTTGCGTCGCAACAAACCCGAATGGGTCAGTGCGGAAACCATCCCCAATCACCTGTTCCTGAACGTGGCCGACTATGAACGGCTTGGCTCATTGGTACAGATGAATCCGCCAATCCGGCAAGCACAAGACAACTCGGCCCTGTGGCAAGGTCTGCGTGACGGTGTTATCGATTTTATCGCCACCGATCATGCCCCCCATACTCTGGAAGAAAAACAACGGCCCTATCCAAAATCACCCTCAGGCATGCCTGGGGTGCAGACCTCCCTACCCCTTATCCTAACCCGCTACGCTGCGGGTGACTGTAATCTGGCCGAAGTCCTGCGCTGGATGAGCGCAGGGCCAGCGCAGGCCTATGGGCTGATTGGCAAGGGCCAGATTAGTGAGGATTGGGATGCCGATCTCACCCTGGTGGATATGGACACCGTCCGCCCGGTGAAGAACGAGGAAATGTTCAGCAAGGCGGGATGGTCCCCTTATGTGGGGCGTGGACTCACCGGCTGGCCTGTTTACACCGTGGTCGGGGGGCACATTGCATTCGAAAAGGACTCTATTCGAGACGGCATCCGTGGTCAGGCCCTTCGCTATTCACCGACCGGGGATATTCAACCCCGTTAGGTTGTCCACGATTGAATCGTGGCCTGGTTGTTCTCACCTGGAAAAGCGCTCCCGCTTATGCAGCAAGGCCCTGCTGGCCAAACCCTGCAGAATTCCTTGGATTTGCCGATATAGATCAGTGACGGCAGAACAAGAAGGGACATTGTCATGTTCCATAAAACCGCTATGATCAAATTATGAATAGCCCCAAACTGAACAAGGTCTTAATCGTAGAGGACAGCGAAAGTGTCGCCTATGCGTTGGCCCACAACGTGGAACGGGTCCTGCACCTCGAACCCATTGTTGCCGACACCTTTGCCACCGCGCAAACTGCCCTGGCTAAAGTTTGGAGCGAGACCTTAATAGCGGTCCTGGATCTCAGTCTGCCGGACGCCCCCGATGGTGAGGTCGTTGATTATGTGCTGGAGACCGACATTCCGGTGGTCGTGCTCACCGGCACACTGAACGAATCGATGCGTGATCGATTGCTGGCAAAGAACATCGTCGATTACGTGATCAAACAGAGTCCGAGTGAGGTTAACTATGTTATCCAGCTCATCCATCGCATGCAGCTAAATCCTAAAATTAAGATTCTGGTGGTGGATGACTCGAAAACCATACGCGCCTCGGTCAGGAAAATGCTTGAGACCCACCGTTACCAGGTATTCGAAGCTCGGGATGGCAAAGAGGCACTCGCTGTACTGGAGGAAAATTCAGACATTGTGTTGGTACTAACCGACTACAATATGCCCAACATGGATGGCATTCAACTCATTTCCAGGATCCGTGAAAAGTATGCTCGCAGTGAGCTCTCAATTATTGGCCTGTCCTCGGCCAACTCAGACTCCATATCGATCAACTTTCTAAAAATGGGCGCCAACGATTTTCTTAATCGACCCTATCCCAGAGAAGAGTTTTACCTTCGCATCACCCAAAACATTGAGTATATTGAATATGTACGCAAAGTCGAAGATCAGGCAAATAAAGATTCACTCACCGGGCTCTACAACCGAAAATACCTGATTGAAATGGGAGGAAAATTATTTAACAACGCACGGCGAGGAATCATCAAGTTAACCACCATTATGGTGGATATCGATTTCTTCAAGCACGTCAACGACACCTATGGGCATCTGGCCGGGGACATTGCCATAAAACACGTGGCGGCTATCATAAAACGCTCTTTTCGTTCGGGCGATGTGGTAGCCCGCTATGGCGGTGAGGAATTTTGTATAATTTGCGTCAATATAGACGAGCAAGATGCGAAAAACCTATGCGAACGTATTCGGGAGGAAATCGATTCATCGTCATTTAACTACGGCGGCAATCCCATTAGCGTCACGGTGAGCATCGGATTATCAACAAAAATTTTTGATCAATTCAGCGGGATGCTCGGCTCAGCCGACCAAGCACTGTATCGGGCTAAGCGCAATGGCCGCAACCAAATCAAGGCTGCGTAAGACTTACGGGCGTTACTGCGGCCCTGTCTGTGGAGAACGACCCGCCACCAGGGTAAATCCGACTAACCCTACTGCGCCCAACAGGTAGTCCACCACTTGACTCAACAAATGAATGACAAACATCAACATGCCCGCAAGGGCTGGGTCCACCCCAAAGGTCGCCAACACCAACAGTCCCCCGCCTTCATAGGGACCGAAACTCATCAGACTCGGTACTGGCAAACTCGCCGCAGCCTCTGCGGCAATAAAGGCCGGTATAACCTGCCACCACTGGATCTCGACCGCAGCGCTGGCGTTGCCTGTTGTCACTGCCAGAAAGAGTACATATAAACCCGCATACTTGGCAATGCGTATCAATAGCGACAAGAAGAGGGTTTTCACAATTATTCCACAATGACCGATTCGACTAACCGAGCTGAGCACGTCTAAAAAAACCCCCAACAGTCTCTTAAACCAGGCTTCATTCAACTTGGCAAACATTTTATTGATCATTCTCAGAATGAGATCTACCCCATACAACAGCATTAAAATTAATACCGCAATGACCAGTATTAACCCCAATGAAATTATCACCATACTATTAACACCCTGAGCGGTGTTTATCGCAACAAGGACCAATACCAACAACATTATTCCCAGGGCAATAATATCGAAAAACAGGCTTAGCACTAGAGAGGATACGCAAGCCACCACAGCTACCTGATGACCTCGATTCATCATTAGGATATAACTCAACTCTCCAACACGAGCCGGCACCATATCCACAAACATGTTGCGGCTGAAGGTAACATAAAGAGTGTGTAGCAATGCAGGCACTTGCCCCTCACCATCCGCCAATAACAGCATTTGATATCGCTTGGCACGCAGTATGGATTGGATGAGTTGCGTAACAATGTATAGGCTGGCAAGGCTCCACAGGGTATTGTTGAGCGTACTAACAAAAAGCGCACCCGCCTCCCCCTCACGGCCCGAAGATATCATCCACCACAGTGCCCCAAGGATAGCGAAACTCACCCCCGCAGAGATCAAGCTACGCCAACTTAACAAGTGGTATTGAATAGAAGCCGAATGTGACAATATCTGTTACCTAGTCATATGGATAAATTCGCCACAGAGCAAGGTCATTCTTGCCCCACGAGGGGTACCGAGATCTGTACTCTTCGTGTCTGTGGAAAATGGAATCACTATCCACTCAATATGGGTGGAATCAAAAAAGGGGCCACACGGCCCCTTTTCATAACACGGTAAACACTGCTTTGATTTAGGCAGCCTCACCTTCCACCGCCTTCATGCTCAAGCGGATACGGCCCTGTTTGTCAATCTCAAGCACTTTGACTTTGACCACCTCACCCTCTTTGAGCTTGTCGCTCACCTTCTCTACACGCTCATTACAGATTTGGGAGATATGCACGAGACCATCGCGACCGGGAAGAATATTGACGAAGGCGCCAAAATCCATCAGCTTCATCACCTTGCCTTCGTATATCGTACCCACCTCTACATCGGCAGTAATCTGCTCGATGCGGCGCTGGGCTTCCTGGCCTGCGGCCAGATCAACGGAGGCAATCTTGATCACACCGTCATCTGCAATGTCGATGGTAGTACCGGTTTCTTCAGACAGACCACGTATCACTGCACCACCCTTGCCAATGACGTCCCTGATTTTATCTACGGGCACTTTGAAACTGATGATGCGCGGTGCAAACTCCGACATGTCTTCGCGAGGTGCGCTAATCACCTTGTTCATCTCTTCCAGGATGAAAAGGCGGCCTTCTTTAGCCTGAATTAAGGCCGCTTCCATGATTTCTCGAGTAATACCCTCGATCTTAATGTCCATCTGCAAGGCTGTAATCCCCTCGGCGCTTCCCGCTACCTTGAAGTCCATATCTCCCAAGTGATCTTCATCACCCAGAATATCGGTCAACACCGCAAATTTATTGTCTTCCTTGATCAAGCCCATGGCAACACCGGCCACCGGTGTTTTAACGGTGACACCGGCATCCATCAAGGAAAGGCTGGTTCCACATACCGTGGCCATGGAACTGGACCCATTTGACTCGGTCACCTCAGATACCACCCGCACCACATAGGGAAAGTCTTCCATCGACGGTAATACGGCGGATATGGCGCGTTTGGCCAACTTGCCATGACCAATCTCACGCCGTTTTGGCGAACCGACACGACCGGTTTCACCCACGCAAAAAGGTGGAAAATTGTAATGTAACAAAAAGGGGTCTTTACGCTCGCCTTCAAGGGCATCAATGATCTGTGCATCACGTGGGGTACCCAGAGTCGTCACCACCAAGGCCTGGGTTTCGCCACGAGTGAACAGTGCAGAACCGTGGGTACGCGGTAAAACGCCGGTCCGCACAGTAATGGGGCGTACGGTACGTGTGTCACGACCATCAATACGGGCATGGCCATCCAAGATACGGCCACGCACAACCTTTTTTTCCAATGACTTTATTGCGCCCTTGATGGCCTCCACGTCATCGCCCGAAGTATCATCGCAGCTTAGCTCAGCAAGTACGCGGTCTTTTACAGCGGCCACGGCGTCCTGACGCGCCATCTTCTCGGGAATCTGGTAGGCCTTGCTAATACCGCTCTCGGCCATACTGACCACTTTATCTTTTAGCTCGGCATTTTCTTCAGGGGCCTGCCACTCCCACGGGGTCGGATTGACTTCGGCAGCGAACTCGGTAACGGCTTTGACTACGGCTCGACTTTGCTCGTGCCCAAATAATACTGCACCCAACATGACTTCTTCGCTAAGAAATTTAACTTCCGATTCCACCATCAACACTGCACTATCGGTGCCTGCTACCACAAGATCCAACTGCGACTCTTGTAATTCGGTTAGGCCCGGATTGAGTACGTACTCACCGTTGATGTAGCCCACTCGAGCGGCACCGATCGGTCCTCTAAACGGCAAACCTGATATTGCCAATGCAGCTGAAGTGCCAATGAGGGCAACAATATCAGTACTTATTTCGGGGTCCAATGACTTTACGGTCGGAATCACCTGAACTTCATTAATGAAACCCTTTGGAAATAATGGACGGATGGGTCGATCAATAAGCCGCGAGATCAATATTTCCTTTTCTGAAGGGCGCCCTTCACGACGAAAAAAACCGCCCGGAATGCGCCCGGCGGCGTAAGTCCTTTCCTGGTAATCTACAGTCAGCGGAAAGAAATCTTGACCCGGCCGGGGCTCTCTCTTGCCTACCACCGACACGAATACAGTAGTGTCTCCCATGCTGGCCATGACGGCGCCATGCGCCTGGCGAGCGATCTCACCAGTCTCTAACGTCACAGTATGTTTGCCATACTGAAAACTCTTGGTAATTTTAGTCAATGCGATATCCTCAATCGTGGGTTTCTATTTACGCAGACCCAGGTCAGCAATTAGTTTCCGGTAGCGCTCAACATCGCAGCGCTTAAGATAGTCGAGCAGCTTGCGGCGCTTACTGATCAGCCTTAGCAAACCCTGACGGGAATGGTGATCATGAGTGTGTGCTTTGAAATGGCCAGCGAGATCTTCGATGCGGGCCGTCATCAGGGCGACCTGGACCTCGCTCGATCCGGTGTCGCCGGAGGCGTGTTGATACTTGCTAATGATTTGCGCTTTTTGCGCGGCGTTAAGTGCCATGATTATCCTCGCTAACATTAATGTGAATCGAATGGGTGCCGGGAAGCTACACTGAGAAACTACCCTGACCAACACTGTGCCGATACCGGAACTGCAGCCCAACCCAGCATCAGAGTCCGCGAACCCAGGTTAGCGCCCAGGCCAGCGGTGGCGTATTCTAACCGCGCATCCTTGCCACCACAACTAAGATCCACCATGAAACAACCGTTTGGGGGCAATCCGGCCATCATCCATAACCTGGCCCACCCCCAAGAATCGCATCCCATCGGTATACAGCCTCACCCAACCGGTGGCGGGCGAATCCGCTGCCCGTACGGCCTGACCACGGCATAGATAATAGGCCGCGTCTGGTGACAATTGCACACCTGGTAAATGGCCCAGGCCATCATCTGCTTGCATGAGGTATTGATCGAGTTGAGCTGCGTCTTCTATGCCTTCAAGCTCATTCAGGCTGATCGCATCGTTTATCTGAAAGCCACCCACCGCCAAACGCCGCAGGGCGCTTACATGGGCGCCACAACCCAGGGCTTCACCCAAATCCCGAGCCAGACTGCGGATATAAAACCCCTTGGAACACGAGACCTCCAGCTCCAAAGAACAGACATCCTGTGACAAATTGATCAATTTAAGATTGTGGACGGTCACTTTCCTGGGTTCGAGCTCCAACTCGATCCCCTGACGGGCAAGCTTGTACAAGGGCTGGCCATTTCGTTTGATGGCCGAATGCATGGGCGGTATTTGCTGTATATCCCCCATGAACTCTGATAAGGCCTGTTCGATCTGTTTGCGATTGATCTCTACCGGCCGTTCACTGATAACCTCACCCTCGGTATCACAAGTATTGGTGGATTGCCCCAATTGAAAAGTAGACAAATAGCACTTGTCTGCGTCCAACAAAAACCGGGAGACCTTGGTCGCTTCACCAAAACAAAGGGGCAGCAGCCCAGTGGCAATAGGATCCAGACTCCCGGTGTGGCCGAGCTTCTTTGCATTGTACAGCCGCTTGACTCGTTGCAGGACCTGGTTGGAGGTGTATCCCACCGGCTTATCCAACAAGAGAATACCGCTGATATCACGACCTCGTCGACTTTGTCTTGACACCATTGTCTCCGTTAATTCGAATGGGTCTTAGTATCGGACGCAACTGCCTGATCAATGAGATTAGATAGTTCAGCGCCTCGTTTCACCGATGCATCTATCTGAAAGTGTAATTTTGGTGTGCCGCGCATATCCAGGCGCTTACCCAAACAACTACGTAGAAATCCTGCAGCACGATTGAGTGCCTTGAGGGTGTCGGCTACGGTGTCGTCGGACCCCAGGGCAGTGACGAAGACCTTTGCATTTGACAAGTCCCTACTGAGGTCAACCGCAGTCACTGTTGGCATCCCCAGCCTAGGATCTTTGAGTTCCCGCAAGATCAGGGTCGCCAATTCCCGCTGTAATAGCTCAGCAATCCGTCGAGCGCGACTAAATTCTCTAGGCACTGTTATAAAATACTCTCAATCGGTACGAGCAACTTCGACCATTTCAAAACACTCGATTTGATCGCCCACCTTTATATCATTGTAATTCTTTACCCCGATGCCGCATTCAAGGCCAGACTTAACTTCGTTCGCATCATCTTTAAAACGACGCAGCGATTCCAGAGACCCTTCAAAAATAACCACATTATCACGCAGCACACGTATGGGATTATTGCGCTTCACCAAGCCCTCTATGACCATGCAGCCGGCAATAGCCCCTATTTTAGGCGCACGGAACACCTCTCGCACTTCCGCCAGACCTACAATCTGTTCGCGAAATTCTGGTTTAAGCATTCCACGAATGGCATCTTTGACGTCATTGACGGCATCATAGATGACACTGTAATAGCGCACTTCGATATTTTCACTTTCCATCAACCGCCTGGCCGAGGCTTCAGCGCGCACATTAAATCCGATCACAATCGCCTGTGAGGCAATGGCCAAATTAACGTCCGACTCGTTAATGCCTCCTACCATCCCATGTACAACGCGCACTTTTACTTCATCATGAGCTAGTTTTTCCAGAGACTCAGTTAGAGCCTCTACCGATCCCTGCACATCAGCTTTTATCAGCAAGTGTAGGGTCTGCGTCTCGCCTTCATCCAAATTCTCAAAAACATTTTCAAGCCTGGCTGCCTGTTGGCGTGCGAACTTGACTTCCTTGTGCTGACTTTGGCGGTATAGAGCAATCTCTCGCGCCTTACGTTCGCTGCTCACTACCACGACGTCGTCACCAGAAACGGGCACACCATTAAGGCCTTGAATTTCTACAGGCATTGAAGGCCCCGCCGATTTGATCGGCTTACCAACATCGTCGGTGATAACGCGTACGCGTCCACTTTCGCGACCCGCTATGATAATATCGCCCTTCTTTAGAGTACCGCGTTGCACCAGGATAGAGGCCACCGGTCCGCGGCCCTTGTCAAGCCGCGCCTCAACAACGACACCCCCTGCAAGCCCTTCAACAGGCGCCTTGAGTTCCAATACTTCGGCTTGCAGCAACACTGCCTCAAGCAGTTTATCAATGCCTTGTCCATTAATAGCTGAGACCTCAATAAACTGGGCATCACCGCCCCACTCTTCAGAGATTACTTCGTGTTTGGATAGCTCTTGTCTGACACGATCGACATCGGCCTCAGGCTTATCAATCTTGTTAATCGCCACCACCAGGGGCACGTTACCATCACGCGCATGATGAATGGCCTCGACGGTCTGCGGTTTTACACCATCATCTGCGGCCACAACCAGGATGACAATGTCGGTTGCCTTGGCGCCACGCGCGCGCATTGCGGTAAAGGCCTCATGGCCCGGTGTGTCTAAAAAGGTAATCAGGCCGTGCGGAGTCTTCACATGGTAGGCACCAATATGTTGTGTGATGCCGCCGGCTTCGCCTTCAACCACCTTGGCCTTTCGAATGTGATCCAACAGAGAGGTCTTGCCATGATCGACATGCCCCATCACCGTCACCACCGGCGGCCGTGGTAGTGATTCAAAACCGTCATCTACAGGTTCTTCCAGAAAGGATTCCGGACTGTCTTTGCGCGCCATTTTGGCCGAATGGCCCATTTCCTCCACTACCAGGGTAGCCGTATCCTGATCAAGTACCTGGTTAATGGTAACCATAGAACCCATCTTCATCATGACCTTGATGACCTCTGCGGCCTTAATGGACATGGCTTGGGCAAGTTCGCCCACCGAAATGGTTTCGGGGACTTCGACTTCGTGCACCACAGGTTCGGTGGGTTTCTCAAAGGCATGTTGACCCGATAGACTGGTCGAGACCTTTTTCTTGGTCATGTGTCGCGTCGGTTTTCGACGTCCGCGTTTCAGGTTAGCAACGTGAAGTTCTTTGCGCTCCTCACTATGTTTACGTTTTTTGCTCTTGCCACCTTTGTCGGCCTTTTTAGTCCTGCCGCCACGCGGCTTGTCTTTTTCGGCAGCAGGAGCCTCCACTGGTTGCTTCAGTGGTGTGATTGTCCCGGTTTCAGGCGCCTCCGCTTGCTCGCTGGCTTCAGGTTTTTCATTGCCCACTTCAAGCTTTGCAAGTTTTGCTTTTTCGTCTTCGGCCAATTTTTCCTCAGCCGCCTTTGCCTCTGCCTTACGGCGCTCTTCTTCCTCCGCCTTCTTGGCAGCCTGATCTTCCAGAACAGACCTCTTCACAAAGGTGCGCCGCTTACGCACTTCAACCTGAACGGTATGCGCCCCACCCGTACGCGAAGTCTGCTTAAGCTGAGCTGTCGTCTTTCGCTTGAGAGTTATTTTAGTGCGTTTCGCTTCCAGTTCAGAACCATGGGTTTCGCGCAAAAAAGACAACAACTTGCGCTTCTCCTCATCACTCAAATTGTCATTGGGCTTCTTTCCATCTACACCTGCGGCACTCAATTGATCGATCAATTTATCTATTGAAATACCTACTTGAGTTGAGAAATTCTTTAGACTTATTTCTGCCATGCTCCGTCTCCCGGGTACTTACTTTAGCCCTGGTCCTTTTCGAACCACGGTGCGCGTGCAGTCATAATGAGCTCACGACTCCGCTCATCGCTCATGCCTTCAATTTCCATTAGCTCATCCACCGACTGCTCAGCAAGCTCTTCGCGTGTACGTATTCCCTTACTGGCTAACAATTTTGCGGTCTCTTCATCCATGCCTTCCATCTCAAGCAGATCTTGTTCGGGCAGTAAGTCCTCCACTTTCTCCTCTTCGGCGATGGCACTGACCAACAGCGCGTCCTCTGAGCGCTGACGCAATTCCTCAACTAACTCCTCATCAAACTCATCAATATCGAGTAATTCTTGAATGGGGACATAGGCCACTTCTTCAAGGCTGGAAAACCCTTCCTGTACTAAGATTCCTGCCACATCTTCGCCCACATCCAATAGCTTCATAAATAATTTTACACTGGCATCGGCCTCAGACTCACTCTTGCTAGCAGCCTCCTCCTCGGTGAGGATGTTCACTTGCCACCCGGTCAGTTCGCTGGCCAAACGCACATTTTGACCACCACGCCCGATAGCTTGTGATAGCTGACTTTCATCGACGATAATGTCCACCATATTAAGTTCTTCATCAACAACAATGGATTCTGCCTCTGCGGGCGCCAGCGCACTAATCATGAATTGTGCCTGGTCCTCAGACCATTTAATAATGTCGACGCGCTCACCTGCAATCTCATTGGAAACACTCTGTACTCGCGACCCGCGAATACCGACACACGCACCAACAGGATCAATTTTTGAATCCTTTGAATGTACCGCGATTTTTGCTCGCAGGCCTGGGTCACGTGCTGCTGATAATATTTCGATCAAACCCTCGCCCGCTTCGGGCACCTCAAGTTTGAATAACTCAATTATAAGCTCAGGTCCCGACCGATTCAGGAACAACTGGGGTCCACGGGGCTCGGCGCGCACATCCTCAAGAATGGCACGAATCCGATCACCGGGCCGCAATCCCTCACGGGGGATCATCTTCGACTTCTCCAACTTAGCCTCAACGCCACCCAGGTCAACAATGACATCGCCGCGTTCCATACGCTTAACTACAACACCGGTGACCATCTCACCCTTTCGATCCGTATACTCTTTGACGATCTGTTCGCGTTCTGCTTCCCTCACCTTCTGCATGATGACCTGTTTCGCTGCCTGCGCAGCAATGCGTCCAAATGCAACAGCCTCCAGAGGCTCTTCGATAAACCCTTCCACTTCAACCTCGGGATCTATCTCAAGGGCATCTTTGAGATGGTATTGACGATCAGGAAACTCCAACTCAGCATCATCCTCAATCACTTCCCACTGCCGAAAGCTGTCGTAATCCCCGGTCTTTTGGTCAATTTTGACGCGTGCGCCAATATCATCTTTATGCCGCTTGCGTGTCGCAGTGGCCAACGCCGCCTCAATCGCCTCAAAAATCACGTCCTTGGGAACGTTCTTTTCTTGCGACAACACCTCTGCCATCATGAGTATTTCTTGTTGCATCGTATCTTCGCCTCAACCTGTCACTACAGCCTGGGGACTAACCTCGCCCGCTCAATATCTGCCAATGGTAAAATAATCTCGTCCTCATCCAGCGCCACAACAATTGACGAATTCAAAACTTCGCGTAGCCGACCTTTAAAATTTCGCCGCCTTTCAATCGGCTGAAACAACCGGATCTTAACTTGCTCGCCGAGCACCTCCACAAAATGTTCCCGCTTTATAAGAGGTCGATCTGCACCGGGTGAGGACACCTCCAGGGTATAGCGTCCTGACAACGGATCTTCGACATCCAGTATTCCGCTTAATTGCTGACTGACATCGGCACAATTGTCTACCGTCACACCTTCCGGACTGTCTATATAAACACGCAATACCGAATTTGGCCCAGTCCCACTAATTTCAACCGCCAACAATTCAAACCCAACAGCGTTCACAACGGGTTCAAACAATGAAACCAAATTCGCCTGTGGTAACTGTTTCAATTCTTAACCCCGACAACGAAAAAGTGGGCCCCTGGCCCACTTTCTAACGCCTATACACCCCCACCCAACCCAGGCTACCCTGAGTATGGAATCCATGAGCCAAAATACAAAACCCCGCATCCAGCGGGGTCTTCAATACCTGGTAGCGGGGACAGGATTTGAACCTGTGACCTTCGGGTTATGAGCCCGACGAGCTGCCAAACTGCTCCACCCCGCACTGGGAGCGGCATTCTACCCTCTCCATTGGTCGGCATCAAGGAGAAACCCGGCCATACTGGGCTGTTTATTGTAGGGTGTGCGTGTCATCCCCAAGGCGCACCCATTCTTCAAGGGAACGGGTTTTCAGAACGGGGGGAAACAGACGCGGTTGAGGCACTTTCAGGACGCTGGGGGTGATTTCTCATGACTGTGCGCAACAGGGATGCTGCGCCTGAACCCCCCAGGGATGGGCTCATATTAGGCTAATTA
>DRJZ01000106.1 GCA_011052015.1 Acidiferrobacteraceae bacterium
CTCTTCGTCGCCATCGCCGACCCCACCAATACCGGCGCCCTGGACGAAATCAAATTCCACACCGGACTCGGCACGGAACCCATATTGGTCGATGGCACTGCACTTGAATCCGTCATCAACGAAGCGCTGGATGCAGCCGATACCAGTTTGGCGGAGCTTGCCGGAGAGGGGCTGGATGATATCGATATCACCAGCGAAGAGGAGGATGACAAAGGCAAGGAAGAGCCGGAGCTCATTGACACCCCTATTGTTCGCTTTGTCAATAAATTACTGCTGGATGCGATCAACCGTGATGCATCGGATATTCATATCGAACCCTATGAGGGTAAATTTCGCGTGCGTTATCGCGTCGATGGGGTACTCCATGAAATCGCGTCACCACCGCCCACCCTGGCTGGACGTATCGCCGCACGGGTCAAAATCCTTTCCAGGCTGGATATCGCCGAGCGCCGAGTCCCCCAAGACGGGCGTATGAAGATGCGATTATCAAAAAACAGGTCTATCGACTTTCGTGTCAGCACCCTCCCCACCCTCCATGGCGAAAAGGTGGTAATTCGCGTCCTGGATTCCAGTGGCGGCGCCATCGGTATCGATAAACTGGGTCTCGATGAAATACAACAACAACTCTATATCCACGCCATAGGCAGACCCTATGGCATGGTGTTGGTAACAGGCCCCACCGGTAGCGGTAAGACCGTTACGCTCTATAACGCCTTAAGTAGTCTCAACAGCCCTGACAGGAACATCTCAACCGTTGAAGACCCGGTGGAAATTAACCTGACCGGGGTCAATCAGGTCAATATTAACGAAAAGTCGGGGCTTACATTCTCCACCGCGCTACGCGCCTTTTTGCGTCAGGACCCTGATGTCATCATGGTCGGTGAGATACGCGACCTCGAAACCGCCGATATCGCCATCAAGGCATCCCAGACCGGTCATATGGTGCTATCAACCCTGCACACCAATGACGCCCCCTCGACACTCACCAGAATGCTCAATATGGGCGTGGCGCCCTTCAATATCGCCTCTGCGGTGCACCTGATCCTGGCCCAACGCTTGGTGCGCGTGCTGTGCCCAAGTTGCAAAAAACCTGCGTCAATCCCGGAAGAGGCCCTGCTCAAAGCCGGCTTTGAGGAAAAAGAATTTGCCAATTTAAAAATCCACAGTCCCGTAGGCTGTAACAACTGCACCAATGGCTACAAAGGACGTATTGGGGTCTTTCAGGTCATGCCAATTTCCGAGGCCATGGGCAATCTTATTATGGAAGGCTGCACTCAGATGGACATTGAGACAATGGCCAGGAAAGAAGGTATCATGGGCCTGCGCCGCGCCGGTCTCAACAAGGTTGCCGTCAGCATCACCAGCCTCGACGAAATCGAGCGCGTCACCAATATTTAAACCCTAATGGCCTCTACAGCTAAAAAACAAACGATCTTTATCTGGGAAGGCCATGACAAGAATGGTCGAAAAATTAAGGGCGAGAATCAGTCCATCAGTGCGACCTATCTAAGGGCCACCCTGCGCCGCCAGGGCATCAAACCATCGAAAATCCGCAAGCAAGCCAAACCCCTGTTTTCGGCAAAAAATAAGAAGATCACCCCTAAAGACATTTCAATTATTACGCGCCAAATGGCTACAATGATCAATGCGGGTATTCCCATCGCACAGTCTCTGGATATCCTTGCCCGGGGTTCTGAGAACCCCAGCCTGCAAAACGTCATGAATACGATTCGCCAGGATGTAGAGGCTGGCACCAACCTAAGCATCGCCCTGGCTAAATTCCCGTTATTATTTGACGAACTCTATCGAAACCTGGTTGCCGCCGGCGAACAATCCGGCATGTTAGATTCGATGATGGACAAAATTGCGGCTTACAAGGAAAAGTTTGAAGCTATCAAGTCGCAGATCAAATCGGCCCTAATCTATCCCGCCGCCACAATCTTAGTGGCCTTTGTGGTTACTGCGGTTTTATTGATTTTTGTGATTCCACAGTTTGAGCAGCTATTTCAAAATTTTGGCGCAGAACTGCCTACCTTGACACAGGTAGTCATCAATCTTTCTGCGGTATTTCAGGAATGGTGGTGGGCCATTTTCGGCGTATTGATTGGAGGAGGCGTATCTATAACGTACGCCTATAAACGATCACCAAAAATGCAATACGCGCTAGACCGGCTTATTCTTCGTTTCCCCGTGGTGGGTAAAATTGTCAAAAAAGCCACCATCGCCCGTTTCACCCGCACCCTGGCAACTATGTTTGCTGCCGGTGTCCCCTTGGTGGAGGCCCTGGAGTCTGTAGCCGGCGCCACCGGTAATCGACTCTACTATGATGCAACACACGAAATTAAGGCCGATGTGAGTACCGGCCAGCAACTGGCCTTGTCCATGACCACTACGGGTCTGTTCCCAACCATGGTAACACAAATGGTCGCCATCGGTGAGGAGGCCGGTGAACTCGAAACCATGCTGTCCAAGGTTGCAGATTTCTATGAACAGGAAGTCGATGATGCGGTTGCCGCCATGAGCAGTCTCATGGAGCCCTTTATTATGGTGATTATCGGCGTACTCGTCGGTGGGTTGGTCGTCGCCATGTATCTGCCCATATTTAAAATGGCTTCCGTGGTATAAATAGAAATCCAAGCATCATCCTGGCCTACGCATATCATCTGGACTGCCCAGGGATCACGGGATCCACAAAACTGTATCTATGAATTCGATTGTAACACTGCTGAATGACAGCCCGGTCGTATTCTTGGTATTGATATGCCTACTGGGTTTGATCATCGGCAGCTTCCTTAATGTTGTTATCCACCGTCTCCCTCGCATCCTGGAACAACAGTGGCAACAACAGTGCCATCAACTGCTCGGCATTGCACAAAAAGAGAACGAACCAGAACCAGCGCCCGGCTTGGTGTCACCCTGTTCCCAATGCCCCCATTGCGGTCATCGGATTTCTGCCCTAGAGAATATCCCTGTATTGAGCTACCTGATACTTGGCGGCAAATGTTCTTCTTGCAAACAGGGTATCTCTATTCGCTACCCCATAGTTGAATTGATTTCTGCCCTACTCGCCGTTGCTGTGGCGTGGAAATGGGGAGTCAGCACCACCACGGCTGCAGTGCTCGTGCTCACCTGGTCGTTGATTGCGCTGAGCTTTATCGACTACGATCACCAGATATTGCCCGACATTATTGTCCTGCCTCTACTGTGGCTTGGTCTGTTGTTCAATTCGCAAAATATGTTTGCCAGCATAGAATCTGCTCTGTACGGGGCCATGGCCGGTTACCTATCCCTTTGGTTGGTGTACCACGGATTCAAATTGCTCACCGGGAAAGAGGGCATGGGTTATGGGGATTTTAAGTTGTTTGCCGTCTTTGGCGCCTGGTTGGGCTGGCAACTCTTGCCCGTCATCATTTTGCTCGCCGCCGTAGCGGGATCGGTGATCGGCCTGGGCGCCATTCTGATACTTGGCCGTGACCGGAACCTGCCCATGCCCTTTGGTCCCTATCTGGCCATTACCGGTTGGATCGCGGTACTTTGGGGCGACAACCTGCTTGGCGCCTATCTCCGATACGCAGGCCTGACCTAAAACACCCTTAGCATGATCAAGATCGGACTAACCGGCGGTATCGCCAGCGGCAAAACCACGGTTGCCAACCTTTTTCGCGACCTTGGCGTTCCGATTATCGACGCCGATGAGATTTCCCATCGTATTACCGAACCGGGTCACCGAGCCTATTCTAAAATCATCGCACTGTTTGGAGACGAGGTACTCTTATCGGATGATCTTATTGATCGCGCCAAACTAAGAGACAAAATTTTTAAGGATGATGCCGCGCGCAAGCAACTGGAGTCCATACTCCACCCCATGATAATGGCTGATATGCTGACCCAGGTAGCCGCATTGGATGCCCCCTACTGTATCCTGGTTATACCCTTGTTATTAGAGGCCAATCAACACGAGCTTGTGGACCGCATCCTGGTCATCGACGCCGACAAAAAACATCAGTTAGCAAGACTCGTGCAAAGAGACGGAATAGCCGAAGAACACGGCCACCGTATACTGGCCGCTCAAATCAGCCGGGCAGAACGGTTAGCGGCAGCGGATGATATTATTGATAATAATAACGATCCTTCGGTATTGGCCGCTCGAGTCAACGAACTGCACAAGTCGTATTTATCAACCGCCGAGGAGCTCTCCCTTCTCCCTCCGGGAGAAGGCTAGGATGAGGGGATATATAAAATAACACGTTAGCATATGCCTTAGAGGTGCTCCCGGAGAAGCCTCGATACTCCCCCCTCGTACCTATATTTCCCACAACCCCCGCATAATGGCCACACCCTGCGCACCCTGCTCGCAGGCCTGTTCAGTCATGTCCGACGACATGCCCCCCAAGGCATAGACGGGCATGGGAATGTCCTTAATGAGCCCGCAGAAACCCTCCCAACCCAGGGTCTTGGCCCCCGGATGGGTCTGGGTAGACAATACCGGCGAGAGTACGGCGAAATCAACGCCCAGGGCGCGGGCCTTGGCCAGCTCGGCTTCATCGTGACAAGAGGCCGATAACCACAGGCCATCGGCGATGGGTCGTTGCCCCATGGCACCAAGTTTAGGGCCATCCAGGTGCAGGCCATCGGCGCCCAGACACTCCACCAGATCGACCTCGCCGTTTAGCAAAACCTGGGCGCCATATTCATGGCAGCGGCCAATCACCTCGGTGGCAAATTGTTCGTAGGCCTGGAAATCCATCTTTTTCTCGCGCACCTGGACCAATTTGAGGCCCTTTTTTAATTGCCTCTCCAGACCCCGCAACATAACGTCCTCACCCACCACGCTAGCAGCAGTAATGGCGTATAGTCTGGGTAATCTCAGCGCTGTAATAATAGGCGGGCATGCCACAAGCATGTCGTGTTCAACCAACTGATCAAGTGCTACCCAATCAATGGCCTGACCCTCCAAACCCCTGGGTTTGCCGGAATACCCGGTGATGCGAAAGACGTGGAGCCGTACCCTGTATTCCGGGTAGGCGAACACAAAGCGCAACAATGGCTGTGAGGCGTGAACTTGAACCCCTAGCTCTTCCTGATATTCCCGCACCAGGGCCTCGGCTACCGACTCACCGGGTTCAAGCTTACCGCCGGGAAATTCCCACAGCCCCGAATAGGGCCGATCACCTGCCCGTTGACCTATCAACATCCTGCCGGTGGCGTCCTCAAGTACGCCTACCGCGACTTCGATAATCGACTCAGCTTCGGTACTCGGCATTGATTTTGATGTAGTCGTGAGATAGATCGCAGGTCCAAACCTTCACTGCGGCCGGACCGGTCCCGACCACCACGCGAATCTCAAACTCCGGCTTGTCCATGACCGCCTGACCGTCCTGCTCCCGGTAATCCGGGTCCAGACAGCCCTGGCTCACCACACGCACATCGTCCAGGTAAATTGCCACAGCGTGAATATCCAGCTCGGCCACCGGGGCACGACCGACCGCTGCCAATATGCGCCCCCAATTGGGATCGCTGGCAAAACAGGCCGTTTTCACCAGCGGTGAGTTGGCAATCGTATAGGCAATCACCACGCTCTCTGATTCGTCCTCTGCGCCTTCTACCGACACGGTGATGAACTTGGTGGCGCCCTCCGCATCCCGCACCACCGCCTGGGCCAGGTCTCTCAGCACGCCCTCTATGGCATTTTTGAGGTCTTCATAGGCCGCACCTCCGACCTCACTGATCGGTTCGATCCCGGCCTGACCGGTCGCCAACAATACACAGGCATCATTGGTGGACATATCACCATCGACGGTAATTCTGTTGAAACTTTGCGCCACGCCCTCCTGCAACAGGGCATCCAGTAAAGTTGGGCTTACCGGCGCATCAGTGGCTATAAATGCCAGCATGGTCGCCATGTTAGGCTGGATCATACCGGCGCCTTTCACAATACCCGTTACACTAATCTTGATACCATCGACATCAAACTGACGGGAACACCCCTTTGCCAGGGTATCGGTAGTCATCATCGCCATCGCCGCCGCTTGCCAGCCGGATACGTTTAAATTTTTCACGCACTCGGGCAGGGCCTGGGTAAGCCGGTCTACGGCCAAGGGCTCGCCTATGACACCTGTGGAAAACGGTAACACCTCTTGGCTATCACACCCCAAAAGCCCGGCCAAGGCCTCACAGCAAGCTGTGGCGGCCTGAACCCCTTCGGCGCCAGTACCGGCATTGGCATTTCCGGCGTTGATCAACAACGCCTGCGGCGAAGCCTGACCCAGGTGATCCCGCGCCACCTCCACCGGGGCGGCAACAAAGCGGTTGCGGGTAAACACCGCCGTTGCCACCGTTCCAGGGTCACAGCTTATCACCGCCAAATCATCCCGACCCACATAACCCATACCCGAGGTGGCGGTGCCAAGATGGATACCGGCTATGGGGTGCAATACGGGCAAGTCTGTCAGGCCAACGGCCATAATAAATCCCAAAGGTTGAAGTCAAAACGACTACGGAAAAGAATAGTAACGAATTTAATGCAGCGCAGGTACTAAAATCAAAAGATTCTTTGAGCTGAAAAATTCAATAGACGTTCAATCTACGCAGAATGAGAAATTCTGAAGAAATGCTTAACTCAATTTCCCATGGCATTGCTTATACTTCTTGCCCGAGCCACAGGGGCAAGGTTCGTTGCGGCCGACTTTGCGCTCTTTACGCACGAAGGTCTCGACCGGCGCCACGGTGGCCGCTTCGGGTTCGGCGCCCTCACCCTCAGGGACGCCCACATCGGGGTGTTGATACTCCACCGGGCCACCTCGTCGACGTTGCGCCTCCATGGCCTCAACATCTTCTTCTTCGCGAACCTGTATTCTGGCGAGTACACCCACGACCTCGGCCTTGACCCGCTCCAACATGTCCGAAAACATGGCAAAGGCCTCGCGTTTATACTCCTGCTTGGGGTTTTTCTGGGCGAAACCGCGCAACCCAATACCCTGACGCAAATAGTCCATACTCGCCAGATGGTCTTTCCACTGCTGATCCAAAACCTGAAGCATGACTGCCTTTTCTAAGTGGTGGGCAACGTCATCACCCAGTTCCCTGGTCTTGTCCTGTGCCAATTGCTCCACCGCATCCACGATACGCTCTCTAAGAGTCTCTTCGTGCAGGCCATCGTCTTCTTCCAGCCAACGGCCTACGGGTATATTCAGACCAAATTCGCGCTCCAGAGCCTCCTCCAGACCCGAAATATCCCATTGCTCTTCCAGACTTTGTGGGGGGATACAGTGATCGACAATACCATTTACCACCTCGTTGCGAATATGACTCACACTGGAGGAAATATCATCAACATCCATGAGTCGATTACGCTCTTCATAGATGACCTTGCGTTGATCATTAGCCACATCATCATATTCAAGCAATTGCTTGCGCATATCGAAGTTTCGCCCCTCAACCTTGCGTTGCGCATTTTCAATGGCCTTGCTGACCCAAGGATGCTCTATGGCCTCACCCTCTTCCATGCCCAGACGTTGCATTAGAGTGGATACCCGCTGCGAGCCAAAAATCCGCATTAAAGTATCTTCTAAAGACAAATAGAACCGGCTCGATCCGGGATCCCCTTGACGCCCGGAGCGGCCACGCAATTGATTGTCGATACGGCGGGACTCATGCCGCTCGGTACCGGTAACATGAAGACCGCCGGCCTCAATGACCTGATCGTGACGCTGTTGCCACTGCTGGCGAATCTGTTCATGTTGATTGGGATCTTTGGCCTCGGCCAACTCACGCTCCAGATTGCCCCCCAGTACAATATCGGTACCCCGACCGGCCATATTGGTGGCGATGGTCACGGCGCCGGGCCGGCCCGCATGGGTAATAATATGGGCCTCACGCTCATGATTTTTGGCATTGAGGACCTCGTGCTTGATCCCCTCCTTGGATAGCAATTTTGCCAGGTGCTCTGACATCTCAATCGAAGCGGTGCCTACCAAAACTGGTTGTTGGCGATCGTGGCAACCTTTAATGTCTTCAATAATGGCAGCATATTTTTCTTTGACGGTACGAAAAATCTGATCCCCCATATCGTCGCGCACCATCGTCTGGTTGGTAGGGATGACCACCACCTCGAGATTGTAGATTTGCTGAAACTCGAAGGCCTCGGTATCTGCGGTACCGGTCATACCGGACAGTTTGTCGTAGATTCGGAAGTAATTTTGGAAGGTGATGGACGCCAGGGTCTGGTTTTCTTCCCGGATCTTGGCCCCTTCCTTGGCCTCAATCGCTTGATGCAGACCTTCTGACCAGCGCCTTCCCGGCATCATGCGCCCGGTAAATTCGTCGACAATAACCACCTCATTGTCTTTGACGATGTAGTCCACTTCGCGCTGGAAGAGGTTATGCGCCCTCAGGGCGGCGTTGAGGTGGGTCACCAGCGCAATATTGGCTGCATCGTACAGACTGGTGCCAGATTTCAGTAATCCGTTTTCTTCCAGCAGGGCCTCGGCCCGTTCATGGCCACGTTCGGTAAGAAACACGACCTTGTCCTTTTCATCCACTACGTAATCGCCGGTGTCTACGGCATCAGGATCATTTACGTCTGTCTCCTTTTCCTGCCGCGTGAGTTTGGGGGCAATCTGATCCATCTTGCGATATAGATCGGTGCTCTCCTCGGCCGGACCGGAAATAATTAAGGGAGTGCGGGCCTCATCAATGAGTATGGAATCCACCTCATCGACAATGGCAAAATGAAGAGATCGTTGCATGCGCTCCTCAGCACTAAACGCCATGTTGTCCCGTAAATAATCAAACCCAAACTCGTTATTGGTGCCGTAGATAATGTCGGCGGCATAGGCATCGCGCTTTTGAACCTGATCCTGGGCGTTGATCACCACCCCCACCGACAGGCCGAGAAAACGGTATAGGGTGCCCATCCACTCGGCGTCCCGCTGTGCCAGATAATCATTGACGGTGACGATGTGAACGCCCCGCCCAGTCAGCGCATTGAGGTAGGCGGCAAGAGTCGCCACCAGGGTCTTACCCTCACCGGTACGCATTTCGGCGATCTTGCCCTGGTGTAGCACCAACCCCCCGACCAACTGCATGTCGAAGTGGCGCATCTTCAAGCTACGCACAGCGGCCTCACGCACAACGGCAAAGGCCTCAGGCAATATTCCATCCAAGGTTTCACCCTGGTCCAGGCGTTGGCGGAACTCATCGGTCTTGGCCTTGAGGGCGTCGTCGGACAAAGCACTAATATCGGCTTCGAAGGCATTGATCTGGGCCACCGTACCCATCATCTGTTTGATGAGCCGATCATTGCGACTACCGAATATTTTGCTAAGGATTTTGGTCATAATAGTACTCCCCGTCTTGTCAGCCCGACAGGGGAAGAAACAGCCTATGGAAGGTAATACTTTGTGCTAGCGCTTTGCCCGCAAATACTTACGCGGATTGATAGCGCGGCCATTATGTAAAATTTCAAAATGCAGATGCGGGCCGGTAGAACGTCCACTGGACCCCACCAACGCAATCTTCTGCCCCTTCTCAACCTTGTCACCCACCTTGACCAGATTGGCTGAGGTATGGGCATAACGCGTCATATAACCGTTTCCGTGATTCACCTCAACCACCATGCCATAACCACGCTTCTTACCAGCATGGGTAACCACGCCGGAGGCCAGGGCCTTAACTGGAGCGCCACGGCGATTGGCAATATCCACGCCCTTGTGGCTGGCGCGATGGCCGGTAAAAGGGTCTTGACGATAACCAAATGCGGAAGAGATATAACCCCCGATCACCGGCCAACCCACGGGCTTCAAC
Organism: Acidiferrobacteraceae bacterium; assembly: GCA_011052015.1. Taxonomy (GTDB): domain Bacteria; phylum Pseudomonadota; class Gammaproteobacteria; order HyVt-429; family HyVt-429; genus HyVt-429. Next base: position 9,805 of record DRJZ01000106.1, read on the forward strand.
GCAGCTTGAAGCTGATGGTCCATGAGCAAAGACTCCAACAATCCCAACTCCTGAAATCGTTGTTCCACCTGGAAAGAAAGCCTCTCCAATGAGGTCGCCAGGCTAGGTAACTGCATAACGGGCATGCTGTTTAGGGGTTCGGCACCACCCACACCAGGGTCGACGGAAAAATCGAACTCACCGCGGGTCAGGCCGGCCATGCTGGTCAGACGTTGACCCAAGGCATTGATTCGCATCACCTGGGCCTGAATCTTACCTAAACGCAACGCCAGGGCATTGAGGTGATTATCGGCGGTCTGTTTGGTGTCGTTTATTTCTATTCTCTGCTTGATGAGTGACCGCTCCAGCTTGGCAAGATATTCGGCATCCAACTGGGGATTGTTCATGCGATCCAAGGTGGATCTAACTTGGTAGGCCACCAGCCCAAGCATGACGGGCAGAACAATCAGGAAGACCAACCCCAACAACACAATCTGACGATGATGCAAACATGTGCGGTTAGCGCTACTATTATTGCTCGGTACTAAAAGGATATGCATGGCAACCTGATCCTACCCCATCTAATGGTTATTGTAGTTAAAATTCATAGCATCTGCCTCGTCCGTAACCCATGAGCCACAAAGGTTTCAGGTCACTGGCAACCATCCTTGCCGATACCCTGGGTGACGCCAACCAAGGTCTTAGCGGCGCCCTGGTTCGTCACGATTCGGTATTGGCATCCATCCAGGCCGGTTGGGCCAAAACCGCGCCAGCGCCCCTGAAGGACCACTGCCGCCCGACCCATTACCAAGCCGGCCAACTCACTGTAGAGACCGATTCTTCTGCCTGGGCGAGTCGTTTACGCCACCAATGTGACGAATTAGTGCAGGCCCTGCGTCGGCTCAGCGGTTTGTCCGATCTCGTCCAAATCCGCATCAAAGTCAACCCACAGCCCCCCAGGGCATCTCCCCAAACCCACACCAAATCAAGATCCAGGCGCTAAACCGAAACGCCAATACACCACTCTAATATATCGGCAATTCGTCGTAATGGTTTAGGCTGCAGGAACAGCGCGCCTGAAAGCGACCGGCGCCTGGCTGGTTTCATCAAACGATACCAACTCCCACGCGGTCTGATCGGCGACCATGGTCTTTAAAAGCTTATTATTCAGGGCATGCCCTGATTTATGGGCGCTGAATGCACCGATAAGGGGATGGCCCAACAAGTAAAGGTCACCGATGGCGTCCAGCACTTTGTGCTTGACGAATTCATCCTCATAACGCAATCCGTCCTCGTTGATTACCCGGTAGGCATCCATCACGATAGCATTGTCCAGACTGCCACCGCGGGCCAGTCCAGCTTCCCGCAAGGCCTCAAGATCCCGCATAAAGCCAAAGGTCCGCGCCCGGCTGACTTCTTTGACAAACGAGGTAGTGGAAAAGTCCACGCTCGCCATTTGCACACTGTCTGAGAAAATGGGGTGATCAAAGTCGATGGTAAAAGACACCTTAAATCCGTCCAGGGGGGCAAACCCGGCCCACTTATCGTCTTCTGCGATCTTTACCGCCTTCTTAATACGTATGAACTGCTTGGGTTTTGCTTGCTCTTCTACCCCGGCAGATTGAATGAGGAACACAAATGGACCTGCGCTACCATCCATAATCGGGACTTCTGGTGCGGTCAGATCTACATAGGCATTGTCGATACCTAATCCGGCGAATGCAGACATCAGGTGTTCGACAGTGGAAATCTTTACACCCTTATTTTCCAGGGTGGTGGAGAGGCGGGTGTCGCCAACAAATTCAGGCCGGGCCGGCACCTCTACGACTGGATCCATGTCCGTGCGTCTGAATACAATACCGGTATCGGAAGGGGCCGGGCGTAAGGTGAGATAGACTTTTTCACCTGTGTGCAACCCAACGCCCGTCGCCCGAATAACGTTCTTCAGCGTTCGTTGCTTGATCATTCTAATGGCTACTCTTCATTGTTATTCTCGGCGCCCAATCCACATGCCACGGTTGGACAGCTCCCCTGCAAGGGGTCAATCCTACAACAAAATTAGTAACTTGTGTACCATTGGCCATATTAGGGCCAACTTGGGTCTATTTCCTCATTTTATCTATGGTTAATAGCCGGGTTGATGGCCCCTCGCCGGTTCAGACTCAGTCTGCCTGACGGCGCAAAAAGGCCGGCACATCCAGGTACTCCATCTCTTCATCATCAAGGGGCCTTTCCACCACTTGGGCCTGCCCACTACGCCGATTGCGGATTACCGTTGGGGTCTCCAGGCTTTCAAAGTCACGTTGCCGTACTCCACCATTAATTACTTTGTAGTCGGGTTTCTTTTGGTGCCCCTGTTTGATGCCCGTGGCCACCATAGTGATACGCATATCGCCCTTCATGGCCGGGTCAATCACGGTGCCAATGACCAAGGTAGGATCATCCGATGCAATCTCACGGATGGTATTACCCACATCTTCGAATTCGCCAATGGCCATGTCCAATCCCGCAGTGACGTTGACCAGGATGCCTTTCGCCCCGGAGATATTGACGTCTTCCAATAACGGGCTAAAGATGGCCGCACGGGTCGCATCGGCGGCCCGGGACTCGCCACTGGCGATTGCCGAACCCATCATCGCCATCCCCATCTCCGACATCACCGTCCTCACATCAGCAAAATCCACGTTGATCAAACCCGGACGAATAATCAACTCGGCGATACCCTGTACCGCGCCCTGCAACACCTCGTTGGCCTTGCTAAAAGCATCTAACAGGGTGGCGCCCTTACCCACCACACTGAGCAATTTTTCATTGGGAACCACGATCAGAGAGTCCACCATTTCTGCCAACTCGTGCACCCCTTGATCCGCTGCAGCCATGCGCTTATTGCCCTCAAATGGAAACGGGCGGGTGACCACCGCCACCGTAAGGATGTCCATCTCCTTGGCCAATTGCGCGACCACCGGCGCGGCGCCGGTTCCGGTGCCACCCCCCATACCGGCGGTAATAAACACCATATCGGCGCCGGTAAGCACCTCGGCAATGCGATCACGATCCTCCAGGGCCGCCTGGCGGCCGATGGCGGGATCGGCGCCAGCACCCAGACCTTTGGTCAGACTCGCGCCTAACTGCAATATGATCGGCGCCTGGGATCGATTCAGGGCCTGTGCATCCGTATTGGCGCTAATGAAATCGACCCCTTCGATATTGGCGGCCATCATATGATCGAGGGCATTACCGCCACCACCGCCCACACCGATGACTTTGATTACAGCCTGTTGTCCGTAGGTATCCATTAACTCAAACATAGTGCTTCTCCTCTATATGCTCGGATCGAACTTCGCCCGGTAGTGGTTAAACAAAATAAATTCTCCCGCTTTAATTTCCATCTAATCGCTCTCACTTTCCCCCCTACTTGCTGTGAAATAATTTTATTAATCACTGTTAAAAGTGCCCCTGGAACCAGCTCTTCATCTTGCCCAACATGGCCCCCAACCCAGGGCCATCGTGATCATCGTCGCGGCGTCTCAACCGATTCTGGTTGCCAAATAGAATCAGCCCCACCCCGGTGGCATAGATGGGGCTGTTGACCACCTCGCGCAGCCCGCCCACATACTGGGGTAAACCCAATCGCACCGGCATATGGAAGACTTCCTCGGCCAGGTCCACCATGCCTTCCATCTTGGCGCTACCGCCGGTAATCACGACACCAGAACCCATCAGGTCTTCAAAACCACTGCGCCGCAGTTCGGCCAGGATCAATCCATATAACTCTTCGATACGAGGCTCGATCACCTCCGCTAAAGTCTGGCGCGCCAAGGTACGTGGTGGCCGGTCACCCACACTCGGCGCCTCAATGGTTTCTTCGTGGGTGGCCAGTACCGCCAGGGCACAGCCATACCTCTTTTTAATGTCTTCTGCGGACTGGGTCGGTGTGCGCAAGGCCACGGCAATATCATTGCTAACCTGGTCACCGGCAATCGGGATCACTGCGGTATGACGAATCGCACCATCAGTAAATACGGCAATGTCCGTGGTACCCCCGCCAATATCCACCAGACACACCCCCAACTCCTTTTCGTCATCTGTTAATGTGGCTTCGCTGGAGGCCAGTTGTTCCAGAATGATGTCATCTACCTCAAGTCCGCAGCGGCGTATGCATTTGGTAATATTCTGGGCTGCACTCACCGCGCCGGTGACAATGTGGACCTTGGCCTCCATACGCACCCCACTCATACCAATAGGCTCGCGAATACCGTCTTGGCCGTCGATGAGATATTCCTGAGGCAATATATGAAGCACCTTCTGGTCCATGGGGATGGCCAGAGCCCGCGCCGCCTCAATAACCCTTTCAACATCACTTTGGCCCACCTCTTGATTGCGTATGGCCACCACCCCATGGGAATTAAAGCTGCTGATATGGGCGCCGGCGATACCCGCATAAACCGAATAGATCTGGCAACCGGCCATTAACTCGGCCTCTTCCACCGCCCGTTGAATAGACTGCACGGTGGATTCGATATTGGCGACGACACCTTTTTTCATGCCCCGGGCAGGATGGTGGCCGACACCGATCACTTCGATATCACCGCTGGGCGATACTTCACCGACGATGACCAACACCTTCGAAGTGCCAATATCCAGGCCTACAATCAATTGGTCGTCTGCTCTCTTATTCATTGAGATTGAGCGTCCTGTTCACTGTTGCGGCCCAAAGCGGCGCACCGGCTTTCCAGGCAATAGCAAAACCATTCGGATACCTCAGGTCTACAACATGAAGTTGGTCAGCATGCCCAATCAGGCTGGCGGCAAAGACCCGCGTAAACCGATGCAAGCGGTCATCGAGTAGCTCTTTACCCAAGAGCAAACTAAACCCGCCTGCTGGTGTGTCTTGATCTAACGGCGCCAACTTCGCCACCCAAGAGCCGCGTTCATTTTGAATCAAACTGATTACTTTAAGGCCCACTGCCTTCAAGATCGGCGCAAACCGGCGTTGGCGGTCCAATAATCTTAATTCGCTACCTGCCGGACCATGCAGATAGGGCAATGACGCCAGCCCCTGGTGCCCCGGGAGATGCAATAGCTTGCCACTATGGGTCAACCATGCATCCTTACCCCAAAGGGCTACCAAGTGATGTTCGGTATATTTCACGTGCAGGGTTTGGGGCCACTGCCGGCGTATCAAAACTTTATCCACCCATGGAATCGTTCGCGCCGCATCCTCCAGCTCTTTCAGGTCCAGCGCAAAAAAACTTCCAGTGACTTGTTTGCTCATTACACGCTCAAGTTGCTGTGGGCTAACGTAATTAAACTCGCCCTCAAAGGTGACCCGCTTGACCGGAAACACCCCCGGCTGCAGCATGCGATCAGCCGCCAACATCAGCAACAACACTATCACCACGGTAACCAGCAAACTTTTACTATAGCGTCGCGTGGCCATGCGGGCTGGCCTTGGCTGGCGAGTTGGACCACCAATCACAATTGCACTAGTGACGCTCATCGCAGGTCTCCAAAATCGCCAATACCAAATCATCAAACCCGTATCCCGCCACCTGCGCCGCCATCGGCACCAGGCTATGGTCTGTCATGCCGGGAATGGTATTGACCTCAAGAAAAAAGGCCGTGCCATCGGCATCAAGCATAAAATCAACCCGCCCCCATCCTTGTCCGGCCACCGCCAAAAATGCCTCCATGGACTTAGCCCTAAGCGCCTCCTCCTGGCCTTGGGAAAGCCCGCTGGGACAATGGTAGCCGGTGGTATCGCTAAGATACTTGGCCTCATAGTCGTAAAAATCTCGGTCAGTCTGCAATTGAATCAGTGGCCACACCTGATCACCCAGTATGGCTGCGGTATACTCCTCACCCTCTATGCAACGCTCGATCAGCACCGCACCATCGTATTGCGCTGCGGCCTGGCAAGCTGCGCCCAGGTCTGACACCTTATCGACCCTTGACACCCCAAGACTGGAACCCCCTTGGTTAGGTTTAACGAACACCGGCAATCCCAATTCACTTTCGATGGACGACGGGTCATCATCCGCACGCCATAACCGATACTCGGGTGTACTGATACCCATGGCCTGCCAAAGCTGTTTGCAACGCAACTTATCCATCGCCAGGGCGGACCCCAGCACACCGCTACCGGTATAAGGCAAGCCCGCAACCTCCAGCGCGCCTTGTATGCCACCGTCCTCACCCCAACCGCCGTGCAACATAATAAAAACACGCTCAAAATGACCTGCGACCAACTCGCTTACAACGCCACGATCCGCATCCAATCCGTGGGCATTCACCTGCTTGCGCTGCAAGGCTTCTAACACCGCTTGCCCACCTTTTAAGGAAACCTCACGCTCTTCAGACAAACCGCCCATGAGCACCGCCACCTTGCCGAAATGCGCAGTCATGACGCCTCCCCCACAATGTGAACTTCTGTTTCCAACTGCACGCCGTGGACACGCTGGACTTCGAGTTGCAGAAACTGGATAAGCATTTCTATCTGGGCAGCACTTGCGCCACCGCTATTGATGATGAAATTGGCGTGAACATCGGACACACAGGCGGCGCCTTCGCAACGTCCCTTGAGGCCGGCGGTTTCTATCAAGCGCGCCGCATAATCTCCAGGTGGGTTACGAAATACCGAGCCGGCATTGGCCAAACCGATGGGTTGGCTTTGACCACGTTGGCTCAACAGGGACTTAATAAGGCCCTGACCTTTTTTGTCAGGCCCCTTATCCAGCTGTAATACACCGGCCACAAACCACTGTCCTACCGGACCCTGCACACTGCGATAACCCACACTAAATTCAGCTGCGTTATAACTATGAATCTGGCCCTGACGGTCCATCATCTCTACCGCTGCGACATGCTGCCAGGTCTCACCCCCAAAGGCCCCGGCATTCATGGCCAGGGCGCCACCAAAACTACCCGGTATACCCGCCAAAAACTCTACACCACTCAATCCTTGCGCCACACTGCGGCGGGCCACCTTGGCGCTGGCAACACCGGCCTCAACCCTAAGACGGCCTTCACCCAGATAGTCCATGCCGTCCAGACCTGGTGAAGTCGCTATTATCGTGCCCCGTACACCGCCGTCTCGAACCAACAAATTACTTCCCAGACCCAGCCAATAGAGTGATTCATCCTCGGGGAGAACACCCATAAAACGGCCAAGATCAGTAATGCTCGCAGGACGATAGTAACGATCGGCCACACCGCCTACTCGCCAACTGGTGTGACGCGCCATGGGTTCATGTTGGCGTAGTTCGCCGTACAGTTCGATACCTTCAAACCCGGTATGAGGCGTTTTAAGACTCATGTTCATGCACCTGATCCCACCAGCAGGGTGGCGTGATGACCAATATTTCCAGCGCCCATGGTCAACACCATGTCTCCGGCACGCACGATGTCATTCAACAATGCAGGCAGGACATCCATATCTTCTACAAAGATCGGTGTTACCCGGCCACGGGCACGTATGGACCGGCACAGTGCACGGCCGTCAGCGCCAGCAATGGGCGCTTCACCGGCAGCATAGACCTCGGTGATCAACAATGGGTCCAGATGACCCAGCACCTGGCTAAAGTCGTCCATCAAGTCCTGGGTTCGACTGTAGCGATGGGGCTGAAACACCGTCACCAAACGGCGTTGCGGCCAGGCCTCGTACATGGCCCCAAGAGTCGCTGCAAGCTCACGCGGATGGTGGGCATAATCATCCACTAAGGGCACTGCATCACCGTCCACCTGGAGGTTGCCCAGGACCTCAAACCGCCGTCCGATACCTTGAAAAGTTTTCAATCCCTGTTGTATTGCCTGGTCACCCACACCCAGCGTACGGGCAACTGCAATCGCCGCCAATGCGTTGAGCACATTGTGTTGCCCTGGCATATTGAGGGTCAGCTCGAGCAGATCTTGGTGTTCACTGCTGGCAACTTTGAACTGCATCTGTAAACCCTGTTGTTCAATATCCACGGCACGACAATCCGCCCCTTCCTCGGTGCCGTAGGTCAATACCGGCTTTCTAATCTGCGGCAGAATGTCTTTCACCACTGGATCATCCACGCACATGATCGCCAGACCATAGAAAGGTAAATTATGCAAAAAACTGACAAAGGTTTTTTTCAAGACTGCGAAGTCACCGCCATAGGTCTGCAAATGGTCGGCATCGATATTGGTGACAATGGCCATCAACGGTTGTAGATGCAAAAATGATGCATCACTCTCATCCGCCTCCGCCACTAAATATTCTCCGGAACCCAGCCGGGCATTGGACCCGGCACTTTTCAATCGCCCACCGATAACAAAAGTCGGATCCAGGCCGCCCGCCGCCAAAACACTCGCCACCAAGCTGGTGGTGGTGGTCTTGCCATGGGTGCCGGCAATGGCAATACCTTTTTGAAAACGCATCAACTCAGCCAACATCTCGGCGCGAGGTATAATGGGAATCTTTTTCTCCCGTGCCGCAACCACCTCGGGGTTGTCTTCGCCCACTGCGGTGGAAGTCACCACCACATCACTACCCACAACCCACTCGGCAGCGTGACCAATCTCTACCCGTGCACCCATAGCACGTAACTGGATGGTGGCGGCACTATCAGCCAAATCGGAACCCGATACTTGATAACCCAGGTTCACCAATACCTCGGCGATGCCGCTCATACCGGCGCCACCAATGCCGACAAAGTGGATACGTTTGGCGTATTCACGCACACATTCTCTCCATGCAAATTTGGGCCACCTCAGCAGTGGCCTGGGGTCTTGATAAACTCAGGGCGCGTTGCCCAAATCCGGCAAGTAGATCGCGCCGGGCGTGGAACTTGCCCAACCACTCAGCTAGGCACTGAGGTGTCAGTTCACTCTCGGGCAACAACACGCCGGCCTGATGTTCCGACAAAAACCGCGCATTGGCCGTTTGGTGGCCGCTAATGGCGTGGGGATAAGGGACCAGCAGGGCCGTTACCCCCATGGCGCTCAGTTCAGCCACAGTCATGGCGCCAGCACGGCACAACACCACATCGGCCCAAGCATAGGCCTTCGCCATATCGTCGATAAATTCGGATGGCGCCACGCCGTTTATACCCGCATCGCGATAGGCCAGGCTTGCAGCTTCCCGGTTACCACGGCCACATTGGTGACGAACACTGGGGCGTTGCTCAATCGCCAGGGCAGCCAATGCCAGCGGCACTATATTGTTAAACACCCGCGCGCCTTGGCTGCCGCCCACTACCAACAAGTTTAAAGGCGCCTTGGAATCAGGCTCAGTATTGTTCCGCCTGTCCATGGCAACAATATCGGCACGTAATGGGTTGCCGATGTAAATACCCCGCTTGGGATCGATACCGACGCTGTGTGGAAACCCTGTCATGACTCGTTGCGCCACCAGCGCAAGCCAGCGATTGGTGAACCCTGCAACCGCGTTGGCCTCGTGTATGAGCAAAGGCTTTCTTAACAGCCATGCCGCAAGTCCACCCGGTCCGGCCACGAATCCACCCATACCCAGCAAGGCATCGGGTCGGCGGCGTAGTATCACCATGACAGATTGCACGAGTGCCACCGTCAGGCGCAGCGGCGCCACCCACCATCCCCACCAACCCTTGCCGCGCAGTCCACGAATACTGATCCACTCCATATCGAATCCCGCCTCAGGTACGCTGTGGGCTTCAAAACCCCGCCGTGTGCCCAACCACACCACCTCAATCCCCCGCTCGCGCAACACTTGTGCCACTGCAAGGGCGGGGAAGACATGGCCGCCGGTACCCCCCGCCATCATCAGTAAGGTCCTCATCGCCGGCCCCCAGGCTTGGGCCGGGTCTCACGGTCAACCGCCAAAAGTAATCCCACCGCCATACTGGTAGCCAACATGCTGCTACCGCCATAGCTCATTAAAGGCAAGGTCAAACCTTTGGTGGGCAATGCTCCAAGGTTGACCCCCATATTGATGAGGGCCTGAAAACTGATGTACAGTCCCACCCCTTGAGCCAGACGGGCAGCAAAAAATTGTCCACTCGACTCGGCGCGGCGAGATATGGTCAAGGCCCGCCACATCAACATTCCAAATAGAAAGACAATGGTCAGTACACCGACGAAGCCCAACTCTTCGCCGATGACCGCCAATAAAAAATCGGTATTGGCCGCAGGCAGATAATAGAGCTTCTGCACACTGCCACCCAGGCCCACCCCCAGCCAATCACCACGACCAAAGGCGATGAGTGCCTGGGTCAACTGAAATCCGGAACCAAACGGGTCCTTCCAGGGATCGAGGAATGTAACCACCCTCTCGATATGCTCGGGTGACGTGTTGATCAAAATGGCCATGGCCCCCACACCGGTGGCAACACACAATCCAAGCTGCCAGATACGCACACCGGCCAAAAACAACATTGCGCCAACGGTAAGGCTCAGTACCACCACGCTACCAAAGTCAGGCTCCATGATGAGCAAGGCCCCGGCCAAACCGACAACCATACCAATCATTAATATGCCTTGGGTAAATTGAGTTAATTGATCTCTACGACGGGCGAGATAACCGGCTGCATAGACAATGACAAATAATTTTGCAAATTCTGAGGGCTGTAGATTAACGGGGCCTAGCTGAAACCACCTGGAGCTGCCATTTACCTTGCCACTCAGACCCGGCACCAACACCAGAACCAACAAAATGATCCCCACGACCACGAGCAAGCCACCGGTCCGTTGCCACCACACCAGCTTGACCTTAGGTATCAGATTCATCAGCACTAGACCCAGAACAATATGCGCTGCATGCCTCAACAGGTAGTAGAAAGATCCCGCCATCTTGTCACCGGCCATGGCAATACCAGCCGAGTAAACCATCACCAAACCAAAACCGAGTAACACATAAACCACTGCCAACAACCATGGATCCTGGCGCGGCTCGTTCGCAAACCCCTGGGCACGCATAGCCTGTGCAGATAAGGCAGTCATTTGGCCCACTTCCTGACTGCGGCAACGAACACTTCACCCCGATGCCGATAGTCACGAAACATATCGAAACTGGCGCAGGCCGGTGACAACAAAACCGTATCTCCCGTTTGCGCCAGGCCACCGGCCAGAGACACCGCTTCGGTCATGTCCTTGGCCTCCGCTATGGGCACAGTATTACCAATGGCCGCAACAATCTGCGGTGCAGCCTGACCCATCAGCACCACGGCACGGGCATGATCGGCAACCGCTTCTCGCAGCGGCGTAAAATCCGCACCCTTGCCATCGCCACCGGCGATCAGCACCACCGGCGAACCCGCCCCTTTCAACGCCGCAACCGTGGCCCCTACATTAGTGCCCTTTGAGTCATTGACCCAATGCACACCCTCGTATTCCAGCACCCACTCACTACGATGGGCCAGACCCTTAAAACGCCTCACTGCGCGTACCATGGCGTCCACCGGCACCCTGACCGCCTCTGCCAGGGCCATGGCCGCCAACACATTGGCCAAATTGTGGCGCCCGTTCAAAGGCACATCCGACACCATCATGAGTTGCCGGTCGCCACAGGCCAGCCACCTCTGTCCGCTATGCTCAAGGATGCCGTAGTCCGAGGCCATCTGCGGTGTCTGTAGGGTAAAAAATCGAGCCCGCGGGCTCGTCGCTAACATCGCCCTGACTCGCGCATCATCCCGGTTACCGACACAAAACCGTGCCTCAGCATAGACACTGGCCTTGGTTAAGGCGTAGGCCTCCAGATCATCATAACGGTCCATATGGTCAGCGCTGACATTAAGCACAGTGGCCACAGCGCAAGGTAGATAGGGTGTCACCTCCAACTGAAAACTCGACAATTCAAGGACATATAGATCGGGTTCAGGGTCGCATAGCAGGTCCAACACCGGCACACCGATATTGCCACCCACTGCGGTATCCAGACCTGCCTCTTTACACATGGCTCCCACCAGAGCCGTCACGGTGCTCTTACCATTGGACCCTGTGATCGCAATGACCGGGGAGCTTGCTGACTCCACGAACAAACCCACATCACCGATTATATCGATACCCCGATTCAACGCATCGGCGATAACAGGCTCACGTATGGACATACCAGGACTGACAACCAAGAGCCCTGGGCTAGCAAACAGTGCTGGCTGCAATCCGCCACTGTGAATTTTTATATCCGGGCACGTACGCTCCAGGTCGCGCAGCATGGGTGGATGTTCGCGGCTGTCGACAACGGTGACTTTGGCGCCTTGGGCACGCAGGTAACGGGCACAGGAAAAGCCTGTTTGCCCTAAGCCGACGATCAGCGCCTTATCCACTTGCATGCTCAATTCCCCCGGTGCTCCATTGGCATCTGTCCATCCCGGCCATGGCTGCCTTGATGTCGCTGCGTTGTCTGTCCATTTCTCCAAGCTCACCCGATCACCGTATCTTCAAGGTTGCCAATCCAACCAGCACCAGAATCAGGGTGATGATCCAAAAGCGAACAATGACCCGGGGTTCCGGCCATCCTTTGAGCTCAAAGTGATGGTGCAGCGGCGCCATACGAAAGATGCGCTTGCCGGTCAACTTGTATGACAGGACTTGCAGGATTACAGACACGGTCTCCATCACAAACACACCACCCATGATGAACAGCACAATCTCCTGGCGCACCACCACTGCCACAGTCCCAAGCGCCGCGCCCAGAGCCAAGGCGCCGATGTCCCCCATGAACACCTGGGCGGGATAGGCGTTAAACCAAAGGAATCCAAGCCCAGCGCCCGCGAGTGCCGCACATACCACCAACACCTCACCGACACCGGGGACATAGGGGATGCCCAAATAGGTAGAGAAAATGGAATGGCCAGAGGCATAGGCAAAGACCCCCAAGGCACCCGCAATCATCACGGTTGGCATCACCGCCAAGCCATCCAGGCCATCGGTAAAATTGACTGCGTTACTGGTACCTACGATGACGAGATAGGTCAGCAAAATAAACCAGGGACCCAGATCAATGGCCACATCTTTAAAGAACGGCACGATGAGTTGGGTCTCGACAGGAGACTGGGCGCTCATATAAAGAAATACTGCAACTGCGAAGCCCACTACGCTTTGCCAAAAAAACTTTGCCCGGGCACCGATACCACGAGGATTCTTGTCAATAAGTTTGCGATAGTCGTCCACCCAACCAATAACACCAAACGCCAGGCTGGTCAGCAATACCACCCACACAAGTCGATTTGACAAGTCAGCCCATAACAAAGTGGTAAAAAGCACCGCTACCAGAATAAGTGCGCCACCCATGGTCGGGGTGCCCATTTTATCGAAATGAGTCGGGGGTCCATCATCGCGCACGGTCTGACCAATTTGGCGATTACCCAACCTGCGGATCATGCCAGGACCCAACACCAGACAGATCGTTAGAGCCGTCAACATGCTGCAAATCCCGCGAAACGTCAGATACCGAAAGACGTTAAGCTGCGTATACTCACGCGCCAGATAATCAAACAGGCTTAACAACATCAGTAATGCCTCTTTGCTCCGCGTTTTTTTGGTGCAACTTTTTTAACCAATGGCTCGCTAATGCCATTGACCACATCTTCCATATGACTACCTCGTGATCCTTTTACCAACAAGGTCATTTCAGAATGTAAAATCTTCTGCAAGTCTTTAGCCAAAGCCTTGTGGTCCTTATAGTGTTTTGCCACTCCACCGAAGGATTCCTTTGCGGCACGGGACAGTGCGCCCACTGTAAAAAGCCGATCAACACCGAGCCTGCGGGCGAGCTCCCCCACCCGGCCGTGAATGGCCTTGGCCGATTTCCCCAATTCAAGCATGTCACCTAACACCAGAACCGTCTCACCATCACTTTGCCGCAGGACATCAAGACCCGCAGCAACGGATGCTGGATTGGCGTTATAGGTGTCATCGAGAATTCGTGAGCCCTGCAAACCTGATTTAACTTCAAGCCTGCCGGCCACTGCATGCAGACCTTCCAACCCAACCTTGACATCGTTAAGGTCCGCCCCCGCTTGCATAGCCACCGCTGTTGCGGCCACGGCATTACTCACATTGTGTTTACCCAAAACTGGAAGTCGCATGGCGACACCTCCCTTTGGAGTTGAAATGAAAATGTCGCTGCCTTGTGCGCCACATACAAACTCGGCGCTATAGTCAGCGTCCCGGTCAAGCCCAAAATTGACTACCTTGTGCGGGACGGCAACTCCCCGCCAATATTCTGCATAGGCATCATCTGCATTGATAACAGCTATGCCTTGCGCCGCCAGCCCACCAAAGATCTCAGCCTTGGCCTGGGCAACAGCATCAACACCTCCTACCCCCTCAAGGTGGGCCTCGGCAGCATTGGTGACCACAACGATGCTGGGTTTGGCCAAACCTGAAAGGTAGGCAATTTCTCCTAAGTGGTTCATGCCCATCTCCACTACGGCATAATCATGCTCTGCGCGTAACCTCAGCAATGTCAGAGGCAAACCAATAGAGTTGTTCAGATTACCGGCGGTGACCAGACTGTTTCCGCGCTGCGCCAGTATTGCCGCGATCATTTCTTTTACACTGGTCTTACCATTACTACCGGTAATCCCAATCACGGGAATATCGAAACCCTCGCGCCAAGAAGCCGCCAGACGACCCAATCCCCGCTCGGTATCTGTGACTCGAATATTGGGCAACGGAGTCACCACCTGGCGAGAAATCATGGCCGCCGCTGCACCACGACTCTCGGCTTGGTTGACATATTCGTGACCATCAAAGTGCGGTCCATGCAATGCCACAAAAAGTTCACCGCCACTGAGTTGCCGGCTATCGGTGCTGACACCGCTAATGGTCACGTCATCCCCGATGACACGGGTATCCAACATTTGCGCTGCCGTCGAAAGCTTCATCACGCCGCCACCCCCAAAAATCGACTGACTGTTTCCCGGTCACTCAGAGGCAGCTTGTCATCGCCAATTTGTTGGGTCTGCTCATGACCTTTTCCTGCAATTAAAACCAGATCGTCTTCACCCGCCTCGTGAATAGCCCAACTGATGGCATCCACCCGATCATGGATCACGATCGGAACGCTGTGCATACCACTGCGGATATCCGCAATAATGGCTGGGGGGGATTCATGCCGGGGATTGTCATCGGTAAGCACCACGACATCGGCAAGCTGCTCGGCGATCCGCCCCATCACCGGGCGTTTACCCCGATCTCGATCACCTCCACAACCAAACACACACAACAGACGTCCCACAATGTGTTCGCGTAATGCCTCCAGGGTCTGGCGCAACGCCTCGGGCGTGTGGGCAAAATCCACCACCGCCAAAGGTGAGTTTTCGCCGCCGCTAAACCGTTCCAGACGCCCGGCCACGGGCGTACTATGGGCCAGTCTTTGCACGGCGGTTCCAAGGTCCACGCCCAACGCCAGTAAACAAGCCAACACCGCCAACAAGTTACTGGCATTAAACCGGCCTATCAGGGTCGAATGCAGCATCTCTTCGCCCTGGGGTGTGGTCACATGTAACTTGACCCCATGGGCATTCAGATCAAGATCAAGGGCGTACACATCACCTTTTTCCAATCCATAGCGGGTAAGAGTGACAGAACTGTCCAGACCCTGTATCAGGTTTTGACCAAATGGGTCCTCAACATTAATAACCGCATGCTTAAGACCCGGCCATTCAAACAACCGCGCCTTGGCCAAGCCATAACTTCGCATGTCACCATGGTAGTCCAGATGATCGCGGCTTAGATTGGTGAGCACCGCAACATCAAACTCAACGCCCTCTACCCGTCCCTGTGCCATACCGTGAGACGAGACTTCCATGCACACCCACTTGGCGCGCCGCGAAACCAATGACGCCAATTCTTTGTGTAGGCTCACCGGGTCGGGGGTGGTATGGGCGCCAGGAGACAGTTGTCCCGGGAAACCATTGCCCAGGGTACCTATCACACCGCACCGCGCCGCCGGTTCATCCAGGGCCTCGGCGAGCAGGTGTGCGCATGTGGTTTTGCCGTTGGTGCCAGTAATACCAATCATGGTCAACAAACTGCTGGGGTGACCGTAAAACTTCTCTGCGATCTTACCGGCTTGTTGGCGTAGTCCACGGACCGGAATTGTCGCAATCCCCAGGCCGGTAAGCGCTTCATCCCGGGCCTCATACGCTACTGCTGTAGCGCCACGCCCAATGGCATCCATAATGTAATCACGACCATCTGCATGCTCTCCCGAATAGGCCAGAAACAGAAAACCTTCTTGCACCTGCCGGCTATCAAGGGTAACGCCCGCAATGTCCATATCAATGACACCCGTTGGCGCCGTGGTCACACCCTCAAGCAACTGTATCAACGTCCTAGCCATGATCCACCTCTCCCAGGGCATGCCGAGGTGAACTCATGTTCACAAAGGAGTTGGAATTTACCCCTACCGCATCTGGCGCCACATTGAGCAGACGTAGTGCATCTGTCATCACCTGGGCAAAGACAGGGGCCGCAACTTGGCCACCGAAATACCCACCCAGGGTGGGTTCATCAATCATGACCACCGCCACCAGACGCGGATGACTGGCCGGTGCAAATCCGGCAAAAATCGACATGTAACGATTCTTGGCATAACCGGATTTAGTGATCTTATGCACCGTGCCGGTCTTCCCCGCAGCGCGATATTGAGGGATATGCGCGGCGATACCGGTGCCTTGCTCCCCTACTGCCAGCTCCAACATCCGATTGACTTCTCTGGAGGTCACAACCGACATCACCCGGCGCCCATTAACGAAACCCTGATGGGGTTTAAGGCTGACCGGCAACACCACACCGCCGTTAGCAAGGCTGGTATAGGCCCGTGCGAGTTGCAGGGCAGTCATGGAAAGACCATAACCATAGGCAATAGTCGCTTGCTTAACCGGACGCCAGGATTGGTAGGGCGCCAAGGCTCCACTGGCCTCACCCGGAAGACCAATGCCGGTGGCACGTCCAGCGCCCAGCCCACGTAACATGGACCACAAGCTTTTGGGGGTGAGTTGTAATGCGATCTTGCTGGCCCCCACATTGCTTGACTTGACGACAACACGGGACACCGTCAACAAACCATAGTTGCGTGCGTCATGAATCTTGTGGCGGCCTACCTGAAGCCACCCTGGAGAGGTATCGATTCGACTATCGGGGCCAAACTTTCGGCTTTCCAGGGCGGTAGCGATGGTAAACGGTTTAATTGTCGAGCCGGGTTCGAAGACGTCGGTCACCGCACGATTTCGAAAATGGTCACTCTTGAGTTTCGCGCGATTATTAGGATTAAAATCGGGCGCATTCACCATGGCTAAAAGCTCGCCGGTCCTTGAATCTAAAATCACCAATGATCCGGCTTGAGCGCCATGGGCCGCAACGGCGGATGATAATGCGCGGGAGGCCAGATATTGTAATCGTGTATCAAGGCTCAGCACCAAAGTCTGCCCATCAAGGGTAGGCTGGATGCTTTTCACGTCTTCAATGATCTTGCGATGGCCATCTTTGATCACCAACTTCTCGCCGTTTTGACCGCTCAGGTAGTCGTCAAAGGCGTACTCCAGACCTTCCTGGCCGCGATCATCGACATCGGTAAAACCCACCACGTGGCCTGTCATGGCGCCCGCTGGGTAATAACGCTTGTACTCTCTGCGTAGCGCCACACCTGGCACATTGAGCGCCAAAACCCGTTGCGCCAAGGCCGGAGGGACCTGCCTCTTTATATACATAAATTCACGTTTGGCATGACGGCGATATAAAGACCCCAACGAACCAGGATCAAGATCCAGGAGCCGCGCCAGGGCGGGCCACCGATCACGGCCACCCTTGAATTCAGACGGTACCGCCCATACCGAATCCACCGGGGTGCTAATCGCCAGGGGATCACCGTTTCGATCCAGGATCATGCCGCGCAGGGCGGTCACCTTCACCACCCTAAGGTGACGGGCATCGGCCTGTCTTTGCAGGTAGTCTGATCGCACGACCTGTAAATAGTAAGTGCGTAAGGCGATAGCAAAAAAACAACCCAGCAAAAACAACACCATGATCCAGAACCGGCCCGGATAGTAGACCTGAATTTTCCTGGTGCTATTCATCGCGTAGTTCCGATATGTTGATCACTACGATCTGACTGGGGCGAGGCACCATCATGCCCAGACTGCGTTTTGCTGCCGCTTCTATCTTTGCGGGTTGACCCGAGGTGGCCTCCTGAATCAACAACTTACCCCACTGAACACTGAGCCGGTCTCGTTCGGCCTGTAAGCTTTGCAGCACCAAAAACAACATGCGGTGTTTATGCCGTAAAAAAACCACAGCGATACTCGAAACCAGGATGAGGACGGTCAAGATGGCTAAGGCCTTACGCACAGATCACCTCGGTGCGCTGGGCAACGCGCATCACCGCGCTGCGAGCGCGTGGGTTGATATTCACTTCTGCCTTAGAAGGGCGCTGTGCCCGGCCCAACAGTTTGAGCTGGGGTCGAAGCACATCATGGGTGATAGGCAAATCCAAGGGGTATTCATCGCCCTTGGCGGCCTTACGAAGAAAGCGTTTAACGATTCTGTCTTCCAGAGAATGAAAACTGATGACTACCAAACGGCCTCCTGGCGCCAAACCCTCCACCGCTTGCGGCAAGCTGTCCTCAATCTCTTTCAACTCCCGATTGATATGGATGCGGATGGCCTGAAAGGTGCGGGTAGCGGGGTGTTTGTGTCTCTCATATCCTGGCAGGGCCTTGAGCAAGATTGCAGTCAGCTGGGCAGTCGTTTCAATGGGGGATTCGCTGCGGGCAGCGATAAGGGTGCGGGCGATATGCCGGGCATGACGTTCCTCACCATAGCGTCGGATGACATCACCCAGTTCCTTTTCTTCTACTGCATTAAGCCAATCCCGGGCCGATGTACCAGATTCAGGGTCCATACGCATATCCAAAGGACCCTCGTGGCTGAATGCAAAACCACGCGCCGGGTCTTCGAGTTGGGGAGACGACACCCCCAGGTCAAAGACAATGCCTTGTAACCTGCCCTCCAGTCCCGCTTGTTTGATCTGTTGTCCCAACATTGAAAAAGGACCCTTAATTATGGTTACTCGTGAGTCGCCTCCGTATTCACTGTACGCCGCAGCCACCGCCTGTGGATCCCGATCCATGACAACAAGGCCGCCTTTCGCCCCGAGTCGCGCCAAAATACCTCGGCTGTGGCCACCGCGCCCAAAGGTGGCATCCCAATAAATACCTTGCTCTGAGATGGCCAAGGCCGCCACCACCTCTGCCGCCATCACCGGTTCGTGCTTTTCTATGTCCATAGCCCCATCTCAATGTGCTAAGCACTATAGGGATAAGGTCTCCAATTCCACCGGCAACACGCTATCCCCAGGCCCATCGGCCTCCTCAGACAACCATTCTTCACAGCGCTTGTTCCACAAATTTTCGTTCCAAATCTCAAACTTATTGCCTTGACCGATGAGCACTGCATTTTTTGTCAATTCAGCAAATTCACGCAGGGGGGCAGACAGCAAAATACGGCCGCTGCCATCCAGGTCGGTGTCGGTGGCATGCCCCATGAGGATGCGCTTTAGCCGTTGACTGGCCTTGTCCATACTGGGCAGGGCCACCAACTTGCGTTCGATCTCTTCCCACTCCGGCAGGGGGTACAACCACAAACAGCGGTCACTCTGGCCCACGGTCACCACCAAATGACCATCGCCGCAACTGCTCAAGGCATCACGGTACTTGGTCGGGATCGCCAGGCGCCCCTTATCGTCCAGGCTAAGCGTGCTTACGCCCCGGAACATGCTTCCACCTTGTTGCTAAATTGCCCCATGTTTCCCCACTTTTCCCCACTCAGCCACACTATAAAGATTGCCACAAGGTGGTGTCAAGGAAAAAACAAAGGCAAACAAGGGCTTAGTGCACCCCTCGCCCCAGGGAACTCTACCCCTGGTCGGCGCGCTCCATGGTGTGATGACGACACAGCTGGGCCAAAGGCACGGTCCATGACCCCTTCAGAATTATGAAATGGTATATTTAAAACAATGACTTATAGAACAAACAGACTGCAGTTCTGGGGCCAAAACCAGCCAAAAGATAAGAAATAGGTGGGTTACCAGCCCTCAGGGACAAGGCAAAAGAGGCCTGGACCGAAGCTGGAGACCAAGCAGAAGCCTTCGGCCGCATCCTTACGATTAACGCAGAGTACACCGAGGTGCCAGGGCCGCAGAGGGTTTGAGGGGGCCTGGCACCGCCGCCAGACGCCAAGCCTCACCGCTTTATTGTCTTTTTTCTCTCGTATCTCGTACCTTGTTCGGTTGAGAGTCGGCCTGTAAGCCGGGTTCTGTCGTGGACAGCCATTCATCTGGGACGTCCGTCGCCGAACGCCTCAAGCAACCTACCCGAACCCAGTGCGGGCCGCACCTATCAGGGTTCCTATTTGGTCTTGCTCCGGGTGGGGTTTACCCTGCCACCTGTGTTACCACAGGCGCGGTGCGCTCTTACCGCACCATTTCACCCTTACCCCTGCGAGGGGGCGGTATATTTTCTGTGGCACTAGCCGTCGGCTCGCGCCGCCCAGGCGTTACCTGGCACCCTGCCCTATGGAGCCCGGACTTTCCTCCCCCCAAACCTAAGGTCAAGGGAGCGGCTGCCCGGCCGACTCTCGCAAACAAGATACAAGAGAAAAGAGACAAGATACAAGTGATTTAGCGGGGCACGTGGCTTAATCAGGGTAACCCTCTCCCTTGGTCCCTTAAAGACTGGTGATACAAGGCGTTCTTGCTTGTTCCGGTAATCTTGCTCGTCAGGGTGACGGCTTGCTTGTGAGGTAGTTCGTCCAACAAGCATCTGAGCACCCGTTCATCTTCGGCGCTGATATATTGTTTGTCGCGCACGGGAACCCCTTCCACCAAGACGACAAACTCACCTCGTTGCTGGTCTGGGTCTTGAGTCACCCAGGCAAGCAAATGACCCAGACTATCCTGGCGTACCGTCTCATAGCGTTTGGTCAATTCACGCGCCACGGTGGCCCGCCGGTCTGTACCCCATGTCGCTGCCATGTCGCTAAGACTCTCAACGATGCGATGGGACGATTCATAAAATACCAAGGTACGGGTTTCATCCCCAAGGGCCCGAAGACGGCTACAGCGCGCCGCAGCCTTTGCAGGCAGGAATCCTTCAAATACAAATCGATCCGTGGCCAAACCCGATACCGACAAGGCAGCCACGGCGGCGTTGGGACCGGGAATCACCAACACCGGGACTTTTGCCTCATGCACCGCCGCCACCAGAGGATAGCCAGGGTCGCTGATCAGCGGGGTGCCCGCATCACAGATCAAGGCCAGATTCTCGCCTTGTTGCAAACGCTGTAATAACCTCGGTAGCTTTTGGCGCTCGTTGTGTTCATGCAAGGACTCTATAGACGTATTGACCCCAAAATACCGTAATAATTTTGCGCTATGGCGGGTATCCTCGGCCAGTATGAGGTCAACCGTACTGAGCACCTGCTGAGCCCGGGGACTAAAATCTTCCAGATTGCCAATGGGTGTAGCGACAATAAACAAGCTTCCGCTTTTGCCTGAGGTACCAACCACTCGCTATACTCCCAGCCCATCGCCCATACAATAAAATGATTTCTCGATGCCCACTCGCAAGCACCTTAACACGATTGTCACCTTCGGCCTGCTAATACCGGTACTGCTGACCTCCTGTGTCACCACAGGACCCACCGCATCGACAAGCAGGCGACTGGCACAAGATCACCAAACCCAGACTGCGGAGCAATATGAAAAAACCGGGAAGTACGCGC
>DRJZ01000107.1 GCA_011052015.1 Acidiferrobacteraceae bacterium
ACACCAATCGACTGGTTGACGAGACCAGTCCCTATCTACAGCAACATGCCCATAATCCAGTGGATTGGTACCCCTGGAGCGAGGAGGCCACAACAAAGGCGCACCAGGAAGATAGACCCATCCTTCTGCCGTTTGTGGCCTTTGAGTTTCTTGTACTTTCGACGAACCCAAGTCGCCAGCCGCTGATTGAAATAATTAATCAACTTACGCATCTCGATTTTGTAAAACCAGAAGGTAAGTCCATAAGCTTCTCTTATGAGCTGGTTTTTATGATATCAGCAAGATGACCATGAAGCATATTAGCCATCCTCTCATCGCCCCATTCGTTCCAGTGAATACAAACTCGGTCGGCATCTGATGTTACCTCGAGATAATCATCTTTCCAGATGTCAGCAATTTTGTGCAGAATAGTATTAAGGTCTTCATTTATCTTGCCTTGCTCCACAACAAGCCTCCAGCCAGGAGGAAAATCTGAATCAGGGTCAGCTTCTCGTTGTTGTAGCTTCCATTGACATGTCGGCACCTTGTTATAGTTAAGACAATATGAAGACAAATTTTTTCTTTTGAACTTTGGCGGCTCGGTCAAATCTTCTGATTCCCAGTAAGGAACATCTCTTGTGGTTCTGTCAATCGTTATCCCGAGTTCCTTGGCGCGCCGTCGAGCTTTTTTTATATCTTTGAAGTTTATTAGCCACATAAGGATGCTAGCAATAAGGATAACGAATCCACCAAAGATAAATGGGAGAGCATAATTCATATTATTAAATACCGATCTAACTAAATAGGTTAATAGGAGCCTGCTTGTTTCATAATACTTTTCGCTACGGTCACAGAGAAAACATGTAGTCAAAGCTTGCCTGCATCACCCTTCATGCTATGCAAAATAAGGAGATATGCCCAGAATCGTAGCAATAAATCGTGGTCTACCCGGCCGAGTGAGGCTGACTCAGGTACGAGATTATTAAACCGGCCACCGCCTCATTAGCGAGGATTACGTGGAAGCACATTGACATCAGTACGCGCCTCTACTACCTCATAGTCCACCCCTTCAGGGGGCAAGGTCTGGGTATATTGCCAGGAACCGTTAGCCGCCCGCCATTTATAAACATAGAAAACCTTCTTTTGTTTGTATATGCCCGCCTGATCCAGCAAATCAATAGATTGTTCGCGCAAGTCGGAGCTCCACCACAATGTGATTGCGGCACCACCAAGAATCCATAGGGTGACTATAATAAATAGTCTCATACTTTATGGGTCTGTGTTGAACATGCGCATAGGTGAATCCCAGTTTCGAGCGCTTGGTTCACTCTACTGGGCGTGATGGACGCAGTTGACGTACCAAAAATTTAAATATACCAAATCCTAGCCAGACAAAGGCAATTGGAAACAACACCGTCTGTAATAAAAATACCACGATCAGATTGATGGCATGTTCACTGGCGTGGGAAAGCTTCTCCTTATAGCGGCTAATTCGACCGTCTAAACTAATGGACTTGGTGGTATTTTCGTAATACTGGGACAGGCGGTCAATAAAACTCGTCGCCGCCGACGTCCCATCGGATCGAGGCTTGACATCGTTAATGGCCCGAATCTCATCCCGCGTATCACCCAACACTTGTGACGATGACTGATACTGTTCGGCAAGAAATATTTCAAAGGTATGTTCGTTCATGATCGTCACCACCGGTAACACAAACCGCAGGAACACAATCACCAGGGCGAATCGAAAAATCAGGGAACGTATCCGTCGGCTGAATTTCTGGGGCCACCATAGCGCCCACATCACCAGTAAAGCAGCAACAAGCACCATAACATTCATCGCCCACCAGGCACTCATCTGCATCAATATTTTTTGTGCTCCCAGGGAAGTGGTGGCGATTAACATCACATGAGCAAACTGTTCTACCAAGTCATTGATAGGGTCAAAGATCTGCCCTGGGGCAAACACCAACCCTAGCCCCGCCGGCTGCAAGGCCACCTCAGTGCCCTGTGCTACCGAGATTAATCCATTGAGCCCACGGGCAATCGCAAAGGTGACAAAGGCGCGTTTAAATGCGGCATCGTTATATCTTTTGCCAAGATCATCGATGCTACGTGAAAACGTCAACACCAACAGGGCCGTCACTAATATACTGAGTAGAATCTTATAGTGCCGCAGGTGACTCAGGTTGTCACCCGTGGCGCCCACAGTAGTGGTTAAGGTAGGTATATCTTTGGTGGATTTTGCCAATCTAATTCCCCGATTTAGCACCCAGCTTTAGGTCCACGAATGAAATATTTCAATAATTGCTCCCCATATTAACATCAAATAAGCCCCGAAATAGCCGCCGGGCCTGCTACGATGACCCCCTATCGGCGGAAATTTCTGCATTTAGGGACATATGCACAGTACCCAGAAACCCCAACCGATAGGCTGATCCAATCAGGTGGTTACGACTCACGCCAATAACTCAAATTCAACATGCTCACAGAGATTCCATCCACTTCAAACCATACTGGGGACATCCGGCGTCGCTGGTTTAATGACGCCACTGTGGACTTATTTTTGTGGCAAGGGAAGACAGATGAAATCCTCGGGTTTCAGTTTTGCTATAACAAATATAATCAGGAACGCATGATCAGTTGGTTTGCGGACTCCGGGTATCAGCATTGCCACGTCGATAATGGTGAGGTCTCGCCAAAACGAAACATGTCGCCCATCCTGCTAGCAAACACAACCCCCTACAACCACAACTTGGTTTATCGCTTTTGCGCCAGTGCCATCAATATTGATTCAAAAATCACAGACTCTGTAGCACAACACCTTCACCACTTTTTGGAACTGTCAACGAGTTAACGGGGGGTCAGATGCGACGAGCTTTGCTCGGCGCGAAATGGCACTTAAGCAACAACGCCCGGAACGTTATCAATTTATTTCGGGAAAGTCGAACAATTTATGGATGTCCTTTTCTCCCTGTTGAATTTCAAGGAACCTCTGGTCATTTAGTTTTTTATTATGCGCGCCTTAAAAAACTGACGAACTTTCGAAGTATTTCTTTCAAATACCCACCAGAGCGCATAACTCACGGAAAATATAGTTATCATCCAGAGAAAATATTGTATCACCCCATAAGAATTCAAAGTAAGTTGCCTTTTTGAATAAAAAATCGCATAAATCAACATAACTATCGGGAAATGAAATAAATACAAAGTATAGGATATTTCAGATAACCATTTTGAGAATCCAGCAATATACTTGCGGTATCGAGAAGAAACAGATTTATTATTTATTGAGATAAGAAAAAGACTAAATAAAATCCCGACAAAAAGATCGCTCGGTATATTTAACGTCGTATGGATGATAGACATTTTACTATCTACTAGCGAAACCATGAATAGCCCAAAAGACACAACAACAAACCACAAACTATATGTAGATTGCTGTTTGTAATACGCAACATGTACAATTACACCTAACAACCAGATGACAAACCCAACCAATAAACTCTGAGCAATAAAATAAACTATAAATAGAAGTAGCAATCCTATAATTAGCCTTCTTTTAAATGAAGCATTTACTCTACCCATTACAATCATTATAAAAGGGAAGAGAATGTAGTACCAAAACTCGTTTGTCAGGCTCCAAAGTGGCCCATTGGTGCCAAATACAGGTGCGTAGATTTTTTGTAAAAAAATGCATTGGCGAAAAAGGTAGAAATAGATGATGAGTATTCTTTGCTGGGATAAGGGCCAGAGTTTAATATTGAATAATATTCGCCTGATAGTATCTGCGGGTAACTATCTGCTAATACTTGATCCATTAAATATGTAAAAACTAATGCAGGAATAAGAACAACCCAGAGCCTGGATAGCCTTGCTAATAAATAATTAGCAAATCTAAAATGATCACCTCGACTCAGTATGGAACCACCAACGAAAAATCCACTTAGTACAAAAAACACCATCACAGCCTCGTGTCCGAGGCTAGTTAAAAAATAAAATATTTTTCGATTGCATTGCTGTTGCTTAACTGAGCATGATCAATAAACATTGCTGCACGAAGGTGTCCACTAACCACAGCTAATGCGCTTAGCCCCCTGATCAAATCTAACCATACAAACCGGTTATCATGCTTCATGCATCATCAATATATTCGAAGTTAATTCATGATGAATCATAACACTTGGTCGCTAACGAAGTCCCCATCCAAATTTCTTATTTTCACAACTTTCGATGGCACTCCCATATTTATGCTCCAGGGCTATAAATCTTTCGCCACCACACTTCCCAGGCACAATACAACGTCTTCACCTATAGTTACCCAAGGCACTACTTTTGCACGCACCATTCGGGTCAGGTACCCGTTTTTGCTAATATTTTAGTCGAAATTGATGCCTGCCCCGAATGGTAGTTCGGCTGCGTGATTTTATACCAGACGCAACCTCTACCTGAGAATCACTGTCGGTTTATCCATCGTTACAGATCTAACATTTGAAGGACTCAACGACTATGGACTGAAAGTCCTCCTACTCAAGGATGATACTCCCTGTGTCGCCACTCAACGGGTTAGGTGATGTTCCAAATATTCCTGTACCATCTCAAGTTCCGGATGACGATACTTTGCCACCCATATCTATGTGAACCGTGAGAATACTTACCGAATGTCCACTTCGTCGCTGATCTTTCATAAAGCTTAGCGTACCATATGTGTGCAGCAGCTAAAGCCTCGCGCTAAAGTACATAGTTTTGACTAGCGTCCTGGGACAACAAAGCATTACAATAATCCTGCGGCTGATTCTACTTTTCTTCAATTTTCACAGATGGGCTCAATAATTCCTACCAGGGAGATTCTAATATTAATAGGAAGAAAACAATAATCTGATGAATGCATTTGAAGCCACTAATCACTACTTGCGTAATTCCATGGAAGTCATGGAGCTGGAAGAACGCGTCCAGAAATTGCTACTGCAGCCGGATAGACAGGTCACCGTTGAAGTTGCTGTTGAACTGGATAACGGAAACATTGGAAATTATGTTGGATTTCGCAGCCAACATTCAAATGCCCGCGGGCCCTATAAGGGGGGGTTGCGTTATCACCCAAGCGTTGATATGAATCACGCTAACTCACTGGCTTCGTTAATGACCTGGAAAACTGCACTGGTTGATATTCCTTATGGCGGTGCCAAGGGTGGCATAAATTGCGATCCTCAAAAACTCAGCGAAACAGAAGTCGAGCGTATTACCCGAAAATTCGTTGACAACATTCATGATGTCATCGGACCTACTGTAGATATACCTGCACCTGACGTGAACACCAGCGCCAGGGAAATGGCATGGATCATGAGCCAGTATTCAAAATTGCATGGTTTTTCACCCGGCGTAGTTACCGGCAAACCTCTCGATCTATTCGGCGCCCAAGGAAGAGAAGAAGCCACCGGAAGAGGTGTATGGGTAATCTGCGAAGAGGTGCTGAAAGCTACAAAGCGTGAAACAGGTAACTGTAGATTTGTTATTCAGGGTTTTGGCAATGTCGGATCATATGCTGCCAAGTTCATTTCAGAAGCAGGCGGCAAAGTCATTGCCGTATCCGATGTAAATGGCGCTATATTCAACGGTAATGGCCTTGATGTTCCTACACTTATATCTCTGGTTAAACAAGGACAATCAGTAAGCGGCTATAAGGAAGCAGATTCTATCAGCCATGATGAATTGCTCAGGCTTGAGTGCGATGTCCTCATACCCGCAGCGCTTGGCGAAGTTTTCGTCAAGGATAATGCCGATGAAATTCAGGCAAAAATTATTGTCGAGGCTGCCAATGGGCCAACCATGCCAGAAGCCGACGAAATCTTTAACCAGCGTGACATTCTGGTTGTACCCGATATTCTGGCTAATGCCGGTGGCGTCACCTGCTCTTACTTCGAATGGGTGCAGAATATGCAGTATTTCAAGTGGGATCTGAGTAAAACCAGAAAAGAACTGGATAAAGTAATGCGAGAATCATCACGCACCGTCTTTAACCTTGCCAGTTCACATGACATCTCATTGCGTACGGCCGCCTTCATTATTGCTATCGGGCGTGTCGGAAAAGCCAGGGTATTGCAGGGAATATAGCGATGAACCTATGCACAGAATCCTATTGTGAAAACCCCCTGTTTGCCGGGCTGGACGATGAAGAAGTCCAGGAAATTCTGCAGGCAACTCGCAGTCGCTGGTATGGCAAAGATGAAATTATTTTCAGCGAAGGCGATATAAGCAGGTCTCTTTACCTGATGGATGAAGGATCCGTTGACATAAAGAAAAGATTCGATGACCAGGAGCATATAATCGCCAAGCTGCATGCGCGAACGATATTCGGTGAAATGGCCCTAACCTCAGAAGACCCAAGGAGTGCTTCCGTTATCGCCCTTGAACGCGTGCATATACGCGAATTATCCGCGAGTGACTTCAATAATATGCTGCGGAATCATAATGTTACTGCAGGCAAAATCACGATAAATATCGCCAGGATACTCACCGGCCGAATGAACAAGCTGTTACAAAAATTTAATGAGCTAAGCAATGACATCAAGAAACCCGGCCTTGCCAAGACAGATCTAAATACTTTTAAGCGACAAATATTCTCTGATTGGAGCTTTTAGCGTTCTCTAAGGGCACTCCTATTTAAGCGGTCAGGATTATCTATCAAATTGGCATCACCAGATTGATCGCATCTGGAATAACCTCTATGTGGGCAGGTAAATGGGTTGAGACATCTCCATCTAACTGAACGGGTTCCCCAGCCTCACCCGAGATCGAAATAGTGGTTCCGGTCACAATACGAATATCAAGCAATGATCCAATGCGGTTATTAAATAAAGCTGCACTGTAGCGCACAAAATTCCAACGCCCCGATCGCTCGAACAGACAAACATGCAGCACCGGCTGCGTGAACCTGGCCGACGGGTCCAACACATATCGGCCTGCGTAATAACGGCCATTGGCCACAACTACCGAGGCAGCACGATAGTCAATCCCGTCGATGGTGACATCCAGGAGATGATCAGCACCAGCAATCAATTGTATGATGGCCTCGACGAGGTAGGCGCCCTTTCCCAATAAATGTTTTAACCCTAGATTGACCCCGGCAACAACGCGTGCATCATATCCGACCCCCACCATGGCGATGAACACACGCCCATTGACACGACCCAGACTAATTTTTTTAATGGCCCCCCGCAAGATCGTCCCGGCAATCTGTTGTGGCGCTGCACTCAATCCAATCTCGGCAGCAATCACATTAGCGGTGCCCATGGGCAACAAGGCCAAAGGGGTGTCGCGTCCCAGCAAACCGTTGGCCACCTCATTGATCGTGCCATCACCACCGGCGGCCACGATCACATCCACGTCTTTCGTGTCACGGGTAAGGGCTTCGGCGTCACCGGGCCGGCTAGTAGGACGTAGCGTCACCTCACTACCCGACCCTTGCAACAGCGCAATCACGGCCTGCAGGCGCCGTCGTCGTCGACCCCCAGCGGTGGGATTATAGATGACGTCGATATGCCGTCTTTGCTGCGCGGGGGTTTCCATAGCTAATAGGGTAACAGTGTCTGGCTCAACGGGACATTATTCCCTATCACATCAAAACACCTTAAATATAGCAGGATCGAATATAATCAGTCCTTCGCTAGGTCAGAGAATATACCCCCATGAAAAGTCTTTGGAACGATAATAATGCCACACAATATCAAGATGCCCTGGGCCTAAGGGTCTATAGCTCGCGCTTGCTGGGGCAAGACCCGAACCTGGTACTGCACGGCGGCGGCAATACCTCTGTCAAGATCACCGAAACCAATCTTGTTGGCGATAAAGAGGAACGTCTCTACGTCAAGGGCAGTGGCTGGGATCTGGCGACCATCGAGGCTGCTGGTTTTACGCCGCTACGCATGGCCCATTTACTCAAACTGGCCAAACTGGAGCACCTCTCCGATCCGCAGATGGTGAACGAACTCAAGACCCAGATGACCGACGCTAGCGCACCATCACCCTCGGTCGAAACCATCCTCCATGCCACCCTGCCCTACAAATATGTTGAACACACCCATGCGGATGCCATCGTTTCCATCACCAATACTGTCGAAGGTGAGCAGCGTATTCGTAGCATCTATGGTGATAGGGTGGTCATCATCCCCTATGTGATGCCGGGCTTTGATCTGGCGCGACTCTGTGCCCAGCGCTTTGCCACCGAGGCCCATGACGACACACTGGGCATGGTGCTTCTAAACCATGGCATCTTTTCCTTTGCCGATAGCGCCAAATTGTCCTATGAGCGCATGATCGATTTGGTGGCCTTGGCCGAGGACTATCTTGCCAGCAAGAATGCATGGGGGGTATCGCTAGCTGCACCCAGGCCAAGCAAGGCGCCGATACGGGGCCAAATGGCAGCTCTACGCCGGGACATCTCTCGAGTAGCGGGTTTTCCCATGATTGTCGCCCACCAGAACAACGACAAGGGCCTCGCATTTGCCCAACACCCGGAGGTGGGCACCCTCTCCCAACAGGGACCGGCGACACCGGACCATGTGATCCGCACCAAATACATGCCCATGCTGGGTCGCGATGCCGATGGGTTTGCCAGTCACTATAAAAAGTACTTTGACACCCACGCCCCCCATGCCAAACAACCCAAGACCATGCTCGACCCGACGCCGCGGGTTGTCCTCGACCCCGAGCTGGGACTGTGCACTGTTGGCCGTAGCGCCAAGGATGCAGACATTACCGCCGACATCTATGACCACACCATTGACGTGATTTTACGGGCCACAGCCCTTGGGGGGTTTAAAGCCCTGCCCCCAGAACACCTTTTCGATATGGAGTACTGGGATCTGGAACAGGCCAAACTAAACCAGTCCGGCGCACTCCCCGTCTTTGCCGGGGAAGTCGCACTGATTACCGGCGGCGCCTCCGGTATAGGCAAGGCCTGCGTGGACGCCATGCTCAAACGTGGCGCCGCCGTCATTGCCCTGGACATCAACGCCGACATTGCCACGCTGCATCAAGGAAAAGATTATCGCGGCATCCAGTGTGACGTTTCCGATGGACTGCAACTGAATAGCGCATTAGAAACCGGGATAGCGGCCTTCGGCGGTCTCGACATGCTGGTCCTCAACGCCGGTGTGTTCCCCGGAGGCAAACGCATCGCTTCTCTTGAAGACGATGAATGGCATCAGGTGTTCAAAGTAAATCTCGACGCCAATCTGGCCCTGATGCGGGAATGCCACCCGCTACTCAAACTCGCGCCTCGAAACGGCCGCGTGGTCATCATGGGGTCCAAGAATGTCCTCGCCCCTGGACCTGGAGCTGCGGCCTATTCGGCCTCCAAGTCCGCCCTGGTCCAACTCATGCGCATCGCCGCTCTGGAATGGGCGGAAGACGGTATCCGCATCAATGCCCTGCACCCCGACGCGGTATTCGACACCGCCATCTGGACCGGTGAAGTACTCGCCGCGCGGGCCGGTCACTATGGTATGAACGTGGATGACTACAAGCGTAAGAACCTGCTTAAAACCGAAATCTGCAGCCAGGATGTCGCGGAGCTGGCCGCCGAGATGTGTGGGCCGCTATTTGCCAAGACCACCGCCGCCCAAGTGCCCATCGATGGCGGCAATGAGCGGGTGATCTGACGTATTGCGCTTGTTCACCACAGAGGACACGGAGATCACAGAGCAAAAATTGTTGGGTTTAATTAGTCATTTAAGATGTTTGCGCAAAAATTGCGCGGTACGTTGCATGGCGTCCTTGGAGGCCAAATCGTCGGCAAAGGTGCGTACATTGGGTGGGCGAAAGTCGAAACCACGGCCGACACCAGGATAAACAATGAGCCGGATATCCCGTTTTTTCTCCTTAAGAGATTCATAGACGAAGATAATGGGGCGTTGCCTCTGATATTGGTCGTGCTCACCCATGAAGATCAAGGCTGGAACCTTGAGGTCCTCTGCCTCGGGGGCATACTTATAAATCTGCATGGGTTCTGCGGCATTGGGATCCTGAAGGTGTGGATAATAGGACACCCAGCAGGCCACCTCTTTGTCCTGTTTCTTGTAAGTCACCAAGGCCTTGAGCGTGATATAACCGCCACGGGTATGAGATACCGTACAGATCTTCTTGCCTTTAACCTGAGGCAAGGTGAGTAGGAACTCAATACCGCGGGCAGCATCTTTCTCAACTTTGTAATCGTGCTCGATAGGAAATTTGTCGATAAAATTAGCGAACCACAAGTCCGGCGCCAGCACCACAAAGCCCCGTGCCGCCAAACGCCGTGGATGAAGTAAGGTCAATTCATCCAAACCACGACGGCCATGTTGAAACAATACCCCTGGATATTGTTTACCGTCCTTGGGGCGAAACAAATAGGCAGGGACCTCCGTATCACCGCTTTTGTAGCTCATGCGCTCCATCACCACCTTGTGGTTTTGCGGTACCGGGATCTGCCCTTCCTCCCACCAAGCATCATCCCACCACCATTTTTTTTCATCCTGTGGATACAGATATCGCACCCAACTCTTGTCATAGGTATAGCCCCAGGGCTCGGCGGCAAATACTGACGTGGACATCAAGCAAAACAGGAAAATAAAACTGCGCATAGCTTATGATCTCTCGATTGATAATTGCTCTAAACTTAGTAGAAAAAATACTAGCGAAACCAAGGGGGTCGGAGTAAATTGGAAAGTCACTCCGACCCCCTTGGTTTCGCCGGGCTAACAGTGTAAATCATCTACATGTCACCCTCTAATCCAGGAACCACACTGTTACCGATATTAGCCTTGTTGCTTGCGGCCACACTGTGGGGAGTGCTTTGGTATCCGTTACGGTTGCTGGAACAAGTCGGTTTGCAGGGGCTATGGACAACCTTAATCATGTATTGTGCCGCATCCTTAGTCGGGATCATATTGGCTGTCCGGCACTTCCATGAATTTTCACGCTGTCCTGGATTATTGCTACTAATAGGAATTTCAAATGGATGGACCAACGTTGCATTTATTATTGCCATCCTTGATGGCAACGTCGTCAGGGTATTACTCCTGTTTTACCTGTCTCCCTTGTGGACAGTGATCCTGGGATGGTTAGTGCTCGGTGAACGGATATCGGTTTTAGCGGCCACATCGATTGGCATTGCCATGTCAGGTGCATTATTGATGCTGTGGGAACCTTCACTGGGTTTCCCGTGGCCTCGTGATGGCACTGATGTGTTGGCAATTTCAGCAGGCTTCGCCTTTGCTGTGTCCAATGTTCTGGTCAGAAAAGCACAGAATGTATCCGTCACAACCAAAACCACAGCCACTTGGATTGGAGTCGCTGCCCTTGCAGGCTTTTTGCTTTTATACAAATCTGCGCCAACACCCGCTGTAGACAGCGATGTCCTCATGGGCGCCATTATATTAGGCATAGGGGGCATCGTCATCATGACGCTGGCGGTTCAATATGGGGTGACTCATATGCCAGTGCATCGTTCAGCCGTTATTTTACTATTTGAAATAGTGGCAGGCGCCCTCTCCTCGCAACTGCTCACGGATGAAATTGTATTGCCCATTGAGTGGGCAGGCGGTGTGCTGATTATTTTCGCGGCTTACTTATCGGCCCACCAAGCAGTAAAAGCCAAATAGTGGATAAAGGGTTCTGATCCGAGCGGCACTTGCTATACACCAAAAACATCGTCGTTCCAGGTACACTGGCAGCAGGTAGATTGATAAAAGTTATCGCCCTTGCTGGCATTCCTTGAATATCAACGCCTGGCATGTCGAACAAATAGATCTATCCAGGTGGTTATAAATACTATGAATTGCCAGCGTTTTGGAATCAAAAAAATGATCACTCCCTATTTTTCTGATAAAACACGATTTTGCGGCGAACTCATAAACCGACGACTTCAAGTCCATAAAATAGAGGCCCCCTCCCTTCATCATCAAACGGTTATTTTCTGTCACTAGTGCTTCAGCACCGGCAAGATCTATGAAATTGATACCACTTGCCTCAATTAAAATATGATTGATGTTTTCATCCTCTGATATCTTGGCGATACGCTTCTGGATATGATTGATGGAACCGAAGTAAATAGACATATCGATTCTCATAATTTTTAGCTGTGGACATTGTTTAAGTGGCTTTTTTTTGATGTTAATTAACTTTCTGTTTTGACTCCCAGGCAAACCATCAAAGGACAATATTGGGATGTGCGGCGTCGATGTTTTAGCCAAAAATAAGACAAGCGACAGAATGACACCGAGATAGATAGCAAATTCCAGCTCAAGGAACAGGGTGGCAAAAAAGGTCGTTAACAATATCGCCGACTCTGATTTACTGAATGTTAAAGTCTGTTTAATGTGACGAAAATCGACAAGATTATAAGCCACCAGCAAGATAATACCGCCCATAGACGAGATGGGAAGATAGGCCGTCAAAGGCGCGATGAGTAACACGATAATCATCAAAATGATGGCCGCAAAAATAGCAGAAAGCGGTGTCTTGGCGCCGGACGCATAATTGATACCGGAACGCGTGAATGAACCGGAACCCGCATAGCTGGAAAAGAAGCTGCCGAATATGTTGGACATACCCTGGCCAATAAACTCCTGATTAGGATCAATTCGTTGATTTGACTTCGCCGCCACTGCGCGACTAATCGATACTGCTTCGATCAAACCCAGCAAAGCGACCGCAAAAGCTTCTGGTGCTAATGTTTTGATGGCCGAGAAGGAAAACTCTGGTACCGATAATGGAGGCAAATGCGCGGGTATCTCACCAACCAACTTGATTTCCGTTGTAAAATCTTTCAAGAAAACTGCAACAACGCTACCAACAATCATCCCAATAAGCAGATTGGGTGACTTAGGCATCACTTTTTTTGACAAAATAGCAACAAACAATGTGACCAACGCAATCACAACAAGATAAATATTCGTCCCCCCCATCCCCTGAAAAAGATCAGCCCAAGTGTGGAGGAATGATTCTCCCTTGGGGACGTAAACACCAATAATGTGTTTCATCTGGCTGGTTGCAATCAATATGGCCGCACCCGCTGTAAAACCAATGACAACGGTGTGGGATACAAAATTGACCAGCGCACCAAACCGCACCAAGCCAAACACAAGCTGATAAACCCCCGCTAGAAATGTAAGTGTCAATACTGATGTTAAAAACTCGGGAGTACCCGGTTCAGCGTGATGACTAATCGCGGCAAAAATAACAATGGAGATGGCGGTTGTAGGGCCCGATACTAAATGGAAAGAAGAGCCAAACAGGGCAGCAATAATCGGTGTCACCATTGCGGTATAAAGACCATACTCAGGCGGCAAGCCTGCAATGGTGGCAAATGCGACACCCTGTGGCAGCACAATAACAGCCCCTGTCAGACCCGATATAAAATCGGCTTTAACAGTCGCTTTTGTGGTCAATTTAAACCAGACAAGAAAAGGAAATAGTGATGTTAATTTCATTTAAGCACTCAATTGAAAATATGTTTTTCCGAATCACAATCGCCGCTGTTCCATTTATAGAAGGGATAGGGCATGAACTGCACTGTTCGGACCTCGCAGAACAAAGATCCATCTTCGGCAAAAAAATGTCTTAATCACAACCATTCGCAATTGCTTTCTGGACAGGCGAGCTAACGGCTCAGGGAGCCTGATCCCACCTGAAAATGCGAACTGTTGCGCCCGGCTGGACATTTTCTTCCAGGTCTTGCGGATAATGCCGAGCCACTTTCCCTCGTCATATTTGGGATGCTTGTTAATGAACCCCGGCATGTAGTGCTCGACGAAGGCCAAGTCGGCCACGTTTTCCAACAACTGCGTGTCCGGATTTTCCTTTAACTTTTCCTTGCCATTGCCTATTTTACCCTGTCGATGGCGTCTTCACCACTCAGCCCACCTGTGCCAGCAGATCGGCCGCAGTATGGGCATGGGATTTACACAACCCTTGCGCCATTGCAGGTAACCGACGGAGCCCATTGAATAGGCATCATGGGGGGTTTCCAGCACCGGATATGCTACGCATTAATCGCCAACTTCATTTGCATGAAACTATGCCTTGGAGGCAGAACAACCCTTTTATTATGACAAGGGGCGCCGGAGTAACGAAGAAATCATGTTGAAATAACGACATTCTTGTATAGTAGCCGTTTAAGCACACGCGGCGTATCACAAAGGCGCCTCTCTGGTCTAAGTATCCCGTCTCCGTGGAGGGAGGGTGTCCATAATTGTTCCCAATGGGGGGTATAGTTGCGCGCATTTTTTCGCACAATACTGAGTAGCACACGGGACCTGGCGCCCATCGTACTGGTGATCCTCTTTTTCCAGGTCGTGGTGCTGGAACAGCCCCTATCCAAACTCACCGGCTTAATTGGCGGCACACTATTGGTTGTCCTGGGGCTGACTTTCTTTCTGCGTGGCCTGAACATGGCCTTATTCCCCATCGGCGAATCCATGGCCTACGATTTTGCCCGCAAGGGTAGTCTGTTTTGGTTGCTGGCCTTCTCCTTTGCACTGGGCTTTGGCACCACCATCGCCGAGCCGGCGTTGATTGTGGTTGCCAAAGAAGCAGCCAAGATAGCAGCGGCGAGTGGTCAAATCCTGGATTCCGATTCGGCGCGCGTATCCTATGCCTTTGGGTTACGCCTCAGCGTCGGCCTCGCTGTGGGCGTGGCAACCCTGATAGGTGTCATTCGCATCCTGCGAGGTTGGCCCATCCACATTGTAATGGTTGTGGGTTACGTCATCGTCATGATCATGACCATATTTGCCCCGAAAGAAATCATCGGCATTGCCTATGACGCGGGTGGCGTGACCACATCAACGATTACCGTACCCCTGGTGACTGCCCTCGGCGTAGGGCTGGCGTCCAGCATCAAAGGTCGAAATCCCATGGTAGACGGCTTTGGCTTGATCGCCATTGCATCTATAACGCCTATGGTCTTCGTCATGGCTTATGGGATGTTAAACTGATGATTAATTTCGACGCCTTCCTCCACGCTCTGTTTGGCACCCTGCGCGACGTGGTGCCCATTATCGTAATCATCATTGCCTTTCAGACGTTCGTTATTCGAAAACGGGTGCCACACCTCAAGCGGGTGCTAATAGGATTCGTCTACGTGGTCCTGGGGATGACATTATTTCTGGAAGGCCTGGAAACAGCCCTGTTTCCTATCGGCAAATTGATGGCAGAGCAACTGACTGACCCGGTGTTCGTCCATGGCAGTATCGGGCCTTTCGCCGATGCGTTGAGGTGGCAGAACTTTAAGTGGGTCTACTTATTTGCTGCAACCATTGGATTCGCGACCACCATTGCCGAACCTGCCTTAATCGCAGTGGCTACCAAGGCCAAAGAAGTGTCCGCCGGCGCTATTACAGTATGGGGATTGCGGATTGCGGTTGCCGTGGGTGTCGCCATTGGTGTGGCACTGGGTAGTTTCCGAATTATCGCCGGAATTCCGCTGCACTATTTTATTCTCAGCGGCTACGTCATTGTGGTCGTACAGACCCTGTTTGCTCCAAGGCTGATCATCGCCTTGGCCTATGATAGCGGCGGTGTCACCACGTCAACAGTTACCGTACCGGTCATCGCCGCACTCGGATTAGGACTGGCCACAACCGTTCCTGGCCGTAGCCCCCTCATTGATGGTTTCGGTCTTATCGCCCATGCCAGCCTGTTCCCCATTATGTCGGTGATGGGTTATGCCCAGTTGGTTGAATGGCGGCTCAAACGCAGAACCGCCACCGCAAAGGGAGGAGACACATGACTACTGGCTCAACTGAAAACTATTTAGCCATGAAGATAATCGGCCTGTTACTAAGGCGAAATAAACATGGGAAACTTGAAGAGGAGTAACGACCATGCATTTTAAGATGATTATTAGTCTGGTGGATGATGACAAGACCGATGCCATCATGGACGCCGCACGCGAAGCCGGCGCCACCGGTGCAACGGTAATTAATCACGCCCGGGGAGAGGGACTTAAACCCAGCAAAACATTTTTTGGTCTCGAACTGGAGACCCAGCGGGATATGTTGATTTTTTTGGTGGAAGAGCACCTCAGCCGAAAGATTCTGGAAAAGGTTGCCGAGGTAGGCAAGTTTGACGAAAATGTCGGCAGCGGTATTGCCTTTCAAATTGATGTCGATGATGTCATTGGGGTAGGCAAACAAATTCGTAAATTGACTGATGTTGTTGAGGAGGAACTATAATGAATGAAAGAAAGTTAATCAGGGTCGCGGATGTGATGAAGAACGATGCCCACATCATCGATGGGATGGACACCATCCGCGACGCCATACATTTAATGAAGGAAAATCAAGTCAAGACCCTCATTGTGGATAGGCGTCACGACGATGACGAATACGGCATCCTGTTGGTGGCCGATATCGCCCGTAGTGTACTTGCAAAAGACCGTGCGCCGGAGCGAATCAACGTCTATGAAATTATGTCAAAGCCGGTTATCAGCGTACCACCGCAAATGGACATACGCTACTGCGCACGAATGTTTAACCAATTCCAATTGACCCGTGCCCCAGTGGCCGAAGATGGAAAAATAATTGGCATGGTGAGCTTTACCGATATGGTATTAAAGGGGCTTTACGATTTGTACTGAGTATCCTACTTCCGTGCACCAAGCAACGGTGATCGCCCCCAATACGGGCCTGGCGACCCGCAGCCTTTGCTTATTCACTAACAGCGCACCCAGTTCGCGCATACGCTGACTTGATAACTTTCAAATTGGGTAAGGCCGCCCGCAATTTACGTTGGTGCATATCGCCCAATAACTGATCCAACTCCCGAGCAATATCCAATGAGGCTTCTATCTCACTGACGCAGCTATTGAAATCGGCTGTAATTTTAGCATTCATTATCTTGTCATCCCCTTGCATTTTATGGGTGTGCCGGTCTCGCGGGGCAGTCCCCCACAAGCTTATGGGTACATAGTAGTCACCCAGCGCTTACATATAGCTTACATATCGGCCAATACCAAAGATTTTTGCGTGACTTTCGGTATCAAAGGCACAAATTTAATGACAAACGGCTGGATCCAAAGAACTGAGAGGAATAACGGGGTTACAGTGGTCTAAATACTCTTTTGCCACGTCTCAAAAAATTCCTGTTGCTCTTTGACCGAGGCCACTTCCACATCTGGACCGGTATCAAATATATTAACCAAATCATCCGGTCCACTCAGTTCGCCCATACGCAGTTTGTAGGCGTTCACCCCCGAACCTGTTTCCAAGCACAATCCCGAAGGGTACACATGCCGACTGGCGCCATAACACACAGGCGTCAATCCGGGCCCGGCCAACTCCTCTCGTAGCTCAACAAGGGCGCTCCAAAAGTCCAGGGCCTCGACCTCAAACTCCTGCCCACCCATGCTGAGGACAAGATGACAGACTCTGCCATCCTGGCTGAGCTTAAATGTCCCTTTGTTTGATTGGCCATCAACAGGCACCACTTCGATATCTATATTATTCATGGAGTCAACCCAGACTGAGGTGGAATCTTATTGAACTTGCCATATAACAGCTTTAGCCAAACGACCAGCACAAGCACATACAAACCGATCATCGAAAAAAAGTGGTCATTATTGAGTCGCACAGGATCTGATATGTTGGCCATAAACACAAGGTGGGTCACAGCGATGATAAAACAGTTGGTGAATACACCGAAAAATTGCATCCATGCGGACATGGATCTAATACTTTGGGCCTTTCTTTCTTCCGCTAACCAATATTCCCTTTTGGGGAAACTGATAAGCCTCACCGGGAATCGACTGAATATGACCGGCATGAGCAAGAAAACCACCGTGTTAACAATCAGGCTTAAACCGCCTATCACTACATTGGCATCCTTTTTATGCCAGGCATTTGGCACACCTCCATCCCCAAAATTGACAGCCACATAATCCGGCAATTGAGGCAGATAGTAGTATTGCAAGTATAGGCCCACTAACATGGTGGTGATAAGTAATGCTTTCATAGCCCAGGGAACCTCTTAATGACCCTCAATCGCCAAGACGCCAGGCTGAGACCGCTTATTTTCAAAAGAAAATGCTTGGCGTCTTGGCGGCTCAAGTTCAATTGTTCAATATATTCCTAGTTATAGCACATCAAAATGAACCCGTGTTTTCCATAAAGGATTCGTAATGTTTTTACTGATCATTTTTGAGCACAAAATCACCCGTTGGGCCTTGCGCAGAAAACTCTACTCCTTCGTCCAAGTCATTAAACAGGTCTGTGTTAAAAGCTTTGTCTCTACCCGGAAATCAAGCTCGCTTTGCACTGACCACAGCTTCCGTCGCTGCAACCATAGGCCGGTGACAGGCCGGTTCGCAACGCGGTTTCCAAAAGGCTATCGTTGCCCTCAACAAAATAGTCGTGTCCACTAGACTGCAACAGCACATAGGCCGACATCAAGCGTCGGCTAAGATATATTGTCACCAAAGGCATCTTTACTGCCGTATTAATGCTAAGCTTAAACCTCAAATACAGACCTCGCAAAGATGTGCCATAGACCACAACCGCTCTTCTAGAACAGCCGTAACAAGGTTGGCATACCGGCAAAACAACCACCATGCTCAATTCTGGGGTCGAGGCGCGAGTGCAGTACGCCTAATGACACAATACCAATACAATCATTGCGGGAACCACACCATCTCCGGCATGCACACCATCGCCACACTTCGCCACCAGGTGGGTGTTGCCACGCTATTATTGGGCGCCCTGCTCAGTGCGGTACCGGCCCTCACAAAAGCCCACCACCTGCTAGGAGAGTACAAACTCAACTGCGACTCCACCTTCCCCTGCCCGCCAGAGCTACAACGCCGAATTGACCTCTGGATTGAAGTGTTCTCAAAGTATCGCAAGGGTCAGGTCATACTCCATGATTCCAAACGGCCCGAACGCATCTACGCCGTCATGGACGCGGGGCTCAACTGCTCCAGGCGTCGCGAACCGTCCAAGATCAGGAAAAAACGCAGAAAGATTGCGGCAAATCTACGTCAGGTCGCCACTAAGCTAGAGAAAAAACATCCCTTAAGTAACTACGAGAGTCATTTAGCAAAGATGTTTAAGGGCCAAAAGCCATCTGAATTACGCAGCGCAGCACGCCGGATCCGCTGCCAGGATGGCAACCGGGACCGATTCGCCGAGGCACTGCAACGCTATGGCAACTATAAAAATATAGTTGTTGCGGGTCTGCGTGACGCCAAACTACCCGCCGACATACAGTATTTACCATTCGTAGAATCCGGATATAACCCCATGGCCTACTCACGGGTTGGGGCCGCAGGTATGTGGCAGATCATGCCCCGGACTGCCCGTAAACTGGGTCTACAACTTGGCAGCACCATAGATGAACGCCTCGACCCACAAATGGCCACCACTGCGGCTGTTCAATATTTCAAACGCAGCCACAAAATCCTGGGCAAGGCGGCGCGCAAAAAGAACATCACTGCCGATACCAGTCTCTATCCTTTCGTGATCACCTCCTATAACTACGGCATCACCGGTATGCGTCGGGCGATACTTAAGATGGGTCCGGATTTTGTCAAGGTAATTCAAAAATATCAGGCTCGCACCTTTCGGGTTGCAGTTAAAAACTTTTACGCAAGTTTTCTAGCCGCGCGTCATGTTGCCCGCAACGCATCACAGTATTTCCCTGGAATACGTTTAAATTCACCCATACATTTTCAAGAGATCTTGATTGGTAAATCAACATCGGTGAAACGATTGACTAAACTGCTCGATATAAACAAAAAACAACTACGAAGACTCAACCCCAGTCTGACCCGTAATGTGTGGG
Source organism: Acidiferrobacteraceae bacterium (assembly GCA_011052015.1). Lineage (GTDB taxonomy): Bacteria > Pseudomonadota > Gammaproteobacteria > HyVt-429 > HyVt-429 > HyVt-429. The sequence continues at coordinate 19,795 of DRJZ01000107.1, forward strand.
CAGGCCGTCGATATATTCCTAAGGGCTTTATGTTGCGACTGCCCTTTCGCAACCAGGGCTATGGCAAGCAACTCAAACTGTTAGCCCAGCTACCCTCGGAAAAACCCCGCATGGCCGAAAGCGACTATCGTGTCCAACGTGGTGATACCGCCTGCCGTGTCGCCAGCGCCCATCGAGTTAAGTGCAGAAACCTCATTGCGATCAACGGCCTCGGTCGGCGGGCAACGATTTATGTGGGCCAAATTCTAAAAATCCCAGAGTCCAAACAAAAACCTAAGGTAGCAACCATCGCCAAAATTAAACCCAAGGCAGTCAAGGTCGCCAGTGCCTCCAGTCTTGAACCGAAGATGGTCGTGGAACCTCCAATAAAATTGGAGGCCAAAGATATTCAAGTGCCACTGGCCCATGCCCCGGGAGAATTATCACCGGCGGATCTTGCCAAGGCCTTCGGTATTGGTGAAGACCTCTACATTGAGGTGCTGCCCAAGGCGGGCAGCAAGCTTTACCGCATTCGCATTGAACCGGAAGAGACCTTGGGGCACTACGCCGACTGGCTGGGAATTGGAAGCGCCAGACCGTTGCGTGAGATGAATGGAATTAGCGCATCAAGAAATCTAAGGATCGGCGCAAAATTAAAGCTGCCTGTAAAAAGTGAGAAACAACTCAAGCGTTTTGAGCGGCGTCGTATCAGCTTTCACCGCAGCCTGGAGACTCAGTTCCAGGAACATTACAGGATTACAGGCAAGGAAGAGTACCAAGTCAAAAGGGGAGACAACGGTTGGGTTATTTCAAAAAGGACCGAGGTACCGTTATGGTTGTTACGCCGGTTCAACCCGGAACTCTTATTCCGCCCACCCCAGATAGGCGAGACCGTTTATCTGCCGGTGATGGAACCCCGCAAGCAGGGTTAAGACTGCGCGTAAACCATAAGAATTCTTCGGCACAAAGAACTCACAAGAAAGCGTTAACGCTTTAATATATAAACTTTCTCAACTAGCGAGGTCAGCCCTCGATCACGGAATCTCGCATTCTCAGCCAATATGTCCTGCTCTAACAAGGGATCGATCGTAAACGCATCACCAAACAAACCGTGGATCTCTTCGCTATGCACCGAGAACGGTGGGCCATCCATTTGTGATTGGGGATACTCCATGCTGACCATAAGCATCTTGGCGGTCTTGGGTATGTGTTCGATAAGCATGCGGGTGTAATTACGGCGCAAAGCGGGCGGCAGAGCGATCAATGCCGCACGATCATAGACCGCATCAATGCCTGCCAGATCCTCTTCCCCTAGGTCGAAGGCGTTACCACGCAGGATTTCGATATTGCCGCCCCGCCAGGCGGTAAATTTGGATTGGGTTTGCTTGACAGGTACAAGATCCGATTCCGCAAAGAAAGACCCAACGGCAATTTCACTGAATTCGACCCCCAAGACCCGATAGCCCTGTTGTTGCAACCACAGCATGTCCACCGACTTGCCGCACAGGGGGACAAATATCTTCGCCCCAGGACCCAACCCGAGACGTCCAACGTAAGCAACCAGATGGGGATTAACGTCGCCTCGGTGAAAACCGATTTGATCATTCTGCCATCGTTGCTCCCAAAATCTTTTATCCATAGAAGTAATTAAGTACGCAGACCTACCCCTTTGTGCAACAGATAGATGCCAATGCTAAATAAGATACAAACAAAAAGGCCGATAATGACAAACGCAATGCCAACGTTAATATCTGACACCCCTAAGATTCCGTAACGAAAGGCATTGACCATATAAAGTATGGGATTGACCAGTGAAGCTTTCTGCCAAAACTCGGGTAATAGGTTGATGGAGTAAAACACCCCGCCTAAATAAGTCAGCGGTGTGAGCACAAAGGTGGGCACAATAGAAATGTCATCGAAGCTCTTTGCAAAAATGGCGTTAATGAATCCTCCCAGGGCAAATGCCACGGAGGTCAGGACCACCACTGCGGCGGTAATAAATAAATTATGGATGTACAAATCTGTAAAAAATAGTGACACCAAAGTCACCAATGCGCCCACTATCAAACCGCGCGCCACTCCACCCAAGGTATAGCCCAACAAGATGACATAATGGGGTACCGGGGCTACTAACACCTCTTCCACACTACACTGAAACTTGGCACTGTAAAAAGAAGACACCACATTGGCGTAAGAACTGGTAATAATAGACATCATGATGAGACCGGGTACGATGTACTCCATATAATCAAACCCACCCATCTCGCCGATGCGAGGCCCAATCAAGTTCCCGAAGATTATGAAATACAGGACCATGGTGATGGCTGGTGGCAAAATAGTCTGCACCCAGATGCGGGTGAAACGCACCATCTCCTTAAAGAGTATGGTCTTAAAGGCAATAAAGTTCTGTCTAGTGCGCATGGGCCTTAACCGTAGAAGGCATGGAATCGTCGGTTTTCACCAAACCCAAAAACAGTTCTTCCAAACGATTGGTCTTGTTGCGCATGCTCAGCACTTCAATACCTTTGGCGGACAGACAGGTAAATATCTCGTTGATGACCTGCTCTTTTGAAACATCCACCTCCAGAGTTCGATCATCTATTTTTCGCAGGACGCAGCCGGGGGCCTCGGGTAAAATACCGATGGGCTTGGCCAAGTCCAACACGAAAGTCTCTCTATCAAGCTGGGCAATAAGATTTTTCATGCTGGTGTCTTGCACAATACGTCCGTTATCGATAATGGCAAGATTGCGACACAGGCTTTCCGCCTCTTCCAGATAGTGGGTGGTGAGAATAATGGTGGTGCCGCTGGCGTTAATCTCACGCAGAAATTCCCACATGCTGCGGCGTAACTCGATATCCACTCCTGCGGTAGGTTCGTCCAGAATCAGCAGACGCGGCTCATGAACCAGGGCACGGGCAATCATCAGGCGCCGCTTCATTCCACCAGACAACAGCCTTGCTTGAACGTTACGTTTTCCCCATAAACCCAGCTTTTTCAGGTAATGCTCAGCACGTTCGTAGGCCAACCTGCGCTCCAGACCATAGTACCCCGCCTGATTAACAACAATGTGTTTAATCTTCTCAAACACATTGAAATTAAATTCTTGTGGTACCAAACCAATACACGCCTTCACCAACACCCGCGCAGTGTCGAGATCGTGATCAAAAACCATAACCTTGCCCGCTGTCTTGTTGACCAGGGAACAGATGATGCCAATGGCGGTGGACTTGCCCGCACCGTTGGGGCCCAACAGGCCAAAAAAATCACCCTCTTCGACTTCAAGATCAATGCCTTTAAGGGCATAAACCTCACCATCACCAGGGTAGACTTTCTCCAGATTTCTGATTGAAATTGCATTCACGTTAGACAGTAAATCCTGATAACTATTTTGAGCCTTTTTCTTTTGATTCCGGCCTGTGCTGTTCCTTCACCTCGGTAACGACACGACGCCTTAACCAGCCACCCATTTTTTGCATGAACTCTCGCCAACTCGATCTGCCGCTGCGGGCCAATTCACCTACCGCCTCGCGAGCTTTGGGCATAAAGGTGTCATACAAAAGATGTCGCAGGCTATCCCTATTGAGAGTCCCTACCCATATAAACAGGCTGGTGGAAAACACGAGGAACAAAAGAAATATTGCCCCCACTACCGGGAGCGGTACACCCGCCGCAGCCTCCAGAAATGCCTTGATACGTTCGTGGACATAGATCATGAATTCCATGGTGGCCAACGCCGCAGTGAGTAGTATGAGTACTCCCACGACACCGTAGCGAAATAACTTAGACCTTTGTTGAATTCGATCCTTGATCGAAAACAACAGGGCCAGACTGGTGGCGATTAGTAAAAGTGAGATTAACATGTGTACTTCTAATGTTTAGAAACTCTATTTACTAAATGAGTCCATTGGTTCCCTGACATATTTTTCTGGACCGTCAACAGCAGGGATGCTGCCGTCGAACGTACAGGGACGTATTTACCGCGTGTCCCGGAAAAATATGTCGGGGAACTTTCGTACTCCTTTGTAATTAATTTCATCAAAACCACAAAGGACAGTGGGGCTAACTGCTTACACAACGCCCATATATGGGGTCGACTCTGACCAAGATCAAGCAATAGCTGTATGGGCGGTGCTTAAATACCCATGGCGCGACGGGCAATGAGGTTCTTGATCGGTGTGGCCCGATTCATCAGCTCCAGACCCATATTCCGCAAGCGAGGCAGGGGTGCCACGCTGGCGCCAAAAAACCGATAAAAACCCTCCATGGCGGCCATCATGACCAGATTGCCGCCCTTACGCCGACGCTCATACCGTCGCAGCATATTGTGACTACCAATATCTTTTTTGGCCTCAAGTGCCATAGCAACTACCTCCACCAGGTCGGCCACATCGGCCAGACCCAGATTGGCGCCTTGCCCTGCCAAAGGGTGAATGGTGTGAGCAGCATCGCCCGCTAGCACCAAACGCTGGCCTATATAGGATTCGGCATGGGCCAAGGACAGGGGAAATGCGGCACGCTCACTGATCAACTTCACTGCGCCCAACCGCCTTTCCAGTGCGTCGCCCAGGGCTGCGTTAAAGTCATCGGCAGCCAGAGACATGAGCTCGTCGGCCTTGGCATCATTATTGCTCCAGACGATGGAGCAACAACCCCTTTCCAAGGGCAAAAAAGCCAGCGGACCGGTAGGCAAAAATCGTTGCCACGCGGTTTCCTGGTGGGGCAGTTCGGTCTGCACGGTGGCGACTATGGCTTGCTGCCCATAGGACCATCCTCGCGTCTCAATACCCGCATGCTGTCTTAGCTGTGAGCGAGCGCCATCGGCACCCACCAAGAGTGTGGTGACCGCAGTAACGTCACCAGCGAGTCTCAGGGTCACCGCCTCTTGCCCATCGACAATCTCGCCGATAGTCTGATTTAGCAGCAAACAGACATTTTGCTGACTTCGAGCCCTGTCCAGAAGGGCAGTGATGATCACACTATTTTCTATGGTATGCCCAAGGTAGGGTTCGCCCAGTTCCGCGCTATCGAAATGGATCTCGCCTCGACCACCGGCATCCCATACCCGCATATCCCGGAACGGACTTACCCGCCGCTCGACCATGCCCTGCCACGCACTTAAGGACTTAAAAATATTTTCTGAGGCCCGGGTGATGGCGCTCACCCGTAGATCATATTCTGCTTTATCTCCATCATTTTGGGTCCCTGGTGCACGCGCATCGATGAGACCGACGCGCAATTTTAAACCACCCAGGGCGCAGGCCAGGGTCGCGCCGACGATACCGGCGCCGACAATCAGGACATCAAATTGTTGTGATTTTGACTCGGTCATACTGATTTTATCAAAGCGAATTATACAATAACTGAGATCACCCCATTATTGCAGGCTCAGACCCCGGGCCAATCGAGGTAGTTTCCCGGCCAATCCCATGGTGCGATGCACCAGACTGCGTTTTAAGGGTGGGAAAAGATCCACTGCTATGAGCCCAACATTTCGGACCACGGTCAGCGGGAAAAAATCGTTCGAAAAAACACGTACCAGACCATTGGTAAAAGACGTCACTACAAAATTGTCACGCTTGCGCCAACGGGCATAATGCTCCAGGAGCAATCTGCCACCCATATCCTGGCCGGCGTCATGGCCATCACATAAAACCTGGGCCAACACCGCCACATCACGCAGCCCGAGATTAAAACCCTGGCCAGCAACAGGATGCAAGGCATGGGCGGCATTGCCGATGAGGGCCACCCGAGAGCGGACATGTTCGTCCACCTGAATGAGGGACAAGGGGTAGGCGTCACGCTTGCCCACCTTTACAAATGAACTCAGGCGGTCTCCGAAGTGGTTGTGCAAACGTTTTAGAAATTCATCATCACTCAGGCTAAGCAGGGCATCCGCCTCCTGTGGATTGACGCTCCACACCAGGGAATAACACTTATCCGCCATGGGTAACAAGGCCACCGGACCGTTGGGCGTAAAACGTTCAAATGCCACATTGTGATGAACGTTCTTGATGCTGACATTGGCCACCACCGCAATCTGTCCATAGTCCACCCGCCGCACAGCAATACCCAACTTCTCTCGTGCATCGGAACGCCCACCATCGGCGATAACAACGAGTTTGCTGCGGAACTCTTGTTTCTCACCTTGCATTTCAATGCTCACGGTTGCAGCGTCTGCGCCGACTTTGATCGCCTTCATGGTGGCCGGACAAATAACACTGATATTTTTAAATCCCTGCATGACGCCGAGCAGGGCCTCACCGATTACCCGATTTTTTATCACATAACCCAGGGCTTCGACTCCGGTGTCCTTTCTATCCAGCCTTGCAAAACCAAACTTACCCCGCTCCGAAATATGTATCTGATGAATGGGCGTTGCACTCCGGGCCTCAATGCCCGGCCATACCCCCATACCCTCGAAAATACGCCGCGACCCGTAAGCCAGGGCAACACTACGATCGTCATAACTGGGCTGACCGGCGTCACCCAAGGCGACCGCCTCGATAACCGCGATGCGCAAACCCGTGGGGCCCAAGGCCACCGCAAGACTGGCGCCCACCATCCCGCCACCCACAATGCTTACATCATAGTCAGGGGATCCAGGAGCCGCTTTATCATCCATTCATAATGGCCTCTATTTCATCGACCGTCTTGGGTATACCGCCACTGAGCACATCGTTGCCGCTGCGGGTAATTAATATATCATCCTCAATTCGGACACCGATACCCCACCAACGTTTATCCACATCCTTACTACCAGAAGCAATATACAAACCCGGCTCAACTGTCAGGGTCATCCCCGGTTCCAGCAGGCGCCACTCGTCTTCTACCTTGTAATCACCCACATCGTGCACATCCATACCCAGCCAATGACCAGTACGGTGCATATAAAAACGACGATAGTCTTTTTGTTCAATGAGCTGATTCCGGTTGCCATTTAACAATTTAAGATCGACCAGCCCATCTACTAAGACCTGAACCGCTTTTTCATGGGGCTCGTTCCAGTGATTACCGGGCTGCACCGATTCTATGGCGGCCAGTTGTGCCGCCAGCACCACTTCGTAGAGGGCTTTTTGTTCGGCGCTGAACTTGCCATTAACGGGAAAGCTTCGGGTAATATCGGCGGCATAACAATCAAACTCGGCCCCGGCATCAATCAGCATCATGTCGCCGTCCTCCAGCCTGGCGTTGTTATCAATATAGTGAAGGATGCAAGCATTAGGGCCGGAGGCAACAATGGGGGGATAGGCCGGGAACTGACCCCCACCGCGTTTAAATTCGTACTCTAGCTCCGCCTGAAGTTCGTATTCCATCATCCCTGGACGACAGACCTGCATGGCCCGGCGATGGGCGGCCACTGACACCTTGCAGGCCCGTCTCAAATTCTTGACCTCATCGGGCTGTTTGATCAATCGCAGTTCGTGCAATATGTGGCTCAAATCCACAAACTCTCCAGGGGCACTGACACCGGTCCGACCTTTTGACCTCACCTCGTTCACCCAGTTGAGCAGGCTTTGATCAAAATCGGGGTAACGCCCCATAGTGCAGAACACCTTCTCTCGATTTTCCAACAGACCCGGCATAATGTCGCCCATGTCCTCGATGGGAAAGGCATCATCGGCGCCATAAATTTCACAGGCCCCTTCCAGGCCGGCGCGATGACCCTCCCAGATTTCCTTTTCCAGATCTCGCTCTCGACAAAAAAGGATGCATTCCCCATGCTCGCGGCCCGGTACAAGCACCACCACCGCCTCAGGTTCGGGGAAATGTGTAAGATAGTAAAAATCACTATCCGGACGAAACGGAAAATCCACATCACGATTTCGATTGCGCACGGGTGCCGTAGGCACGATGGCAATCCCACCCTTCATGATCTGCATCACTTCTATGCGGCGCTTGGCAAACAAATTTTTATTCATGGTTGTGCATCAGGCATCAGGTTCGTCGCAGGCTAATCTGCACTAGTGGATCAACTTGGGCTGTTTGGCGCTGTTGGCTGGCTGCATCTCTTCGTAGATAAGCTGAACGCCAGTACGCACATATTCAACCAATTCCGTCAGAGCTCGCTCCTGTCCTTCGTTATCCAATTCGTTGCCCGGCACCATCTCTGAAATTTCCAACAGGTCTTTGACAATCTCGCCAGCATCACCGGGTAGATTGCCAAGGTCGATAATACCACCCTCTACCAAACCATAGAGAAATCCCCGGCACCATCCCGCCAACACATCAGTCTGTCTGTCCAGTTCTTCGTCATTCTCGTCAGGCAGTAACAGCACGAATTCACCCATGGCTTCCTCCAATAATTCATGAGTCTGCTGGCGCAGGCTGACTAGGTGGCCAATGATCGTCTGGCCCTCAAGCGAATCAAGCCCATACTGACTAAAAGCACCCTGTAACATTTCGGCAACATCGCCCTCTTGTGTAGCGCAAGCTAGGCCAGATACCAACCCATGGGCTTCTGCCGCATCGATGGGCAGGCCACAATTTGTCAATAGTTCGGTCAATTCCTCATAAATCGCCATATTTACCCACTCTCAATGCCCGCTTAAATAGCGGGCGATCTGCATCGGCTGCGGGGGACAGAAAAATAGGGCCTCCCAGTAGCAGAGATATATAGTATTATTATAAATACGCCAAGGTGCAATATAGTGGGCTGGCGACAACAAACGTTGACCCGCCCCAGTGTCAGCCCTATATTTCACCCCAGGCCACAAGAGGAAGCGCCGTGTTAGACGAAGAAATCGAGATACTGGAAGACCAAATATCGTCCCTGGTGGAACTTTGCAGAAAGCTTCGCGAAGAGAACAGTACATTGAAGGTCGGCGAAAAGGGGCTCACTGAGGATAACGTGCGCTTGGGCGAAAAAAACCGGCTAGCGCGCATAAAAATTGAGTCTATTATCGGCAAACTCAAGGCACTGGAGCCTCAATAAGTGAAGCGTCTACAAGAAGGTGTCGATGTATCCATCATGGGGAAAAAGTTCTCGGTGGCCTGCTCAGAAGAAGAACGGGATGAACTGTCTGCGGCGGCCAAATACCTGGATCAAAAGATGAACAGCATTCAACGTAGCGGAAAAGTTATCGGCCTGGACCGTTGCGCCATAATGGCGGCACTCAATATCTCCCATGAGCTATTAAATTTGCGTGATGACACAGGTCTATCAGAAGGATTTGAATCAAAATTAAAGCTATTACAGGAGAAGGTCACAACCGTATTACATGAGCAAAAGGAGCTGAAACTGTAACAGCTGACAAGTTTGGCGCCACCTGCGGTGTTCGTGATTTTCCGTAGACGCCTTAGAACCTAATATTACATATTGGGGACCACTATTGTAGGCACTGTTGTGCACGTCCGGGTCAACCGGAAAGCCTGATGTTCCTCGTAGGTCCCCACTTGAACCGTCTGGTTCAAGGTAGACGGGGTTCACGGCACAGGTGGGGGGCGCCTCCTACCCTCTCGCATACTATCTACACAACTGCCATGAAATCGAAAGCGAATCTACGCAAGACATTGCGTCAACGTCGGCATATCCTGAGTGATGCTGAACAAGACGAGGCCGCACAAAAATTGGCTGTTCAGATAAACAAACATCCACTATTTCGGCGTAGTCGGCATGTTGCGATCTACTACCCAAACGATGGCGAAATTGACCCCAGTATTATTTTAAACATGGCATGGCGGCAAAAAAAATATTGTTATCTTCCAATATTATGGCCACTAGGTGAAAACCAACTTCGCTTTGCCCCGATTACCCCGAAAAGTCGTCTGGCACTCAACCGCTTTGATATCCCCGAGCCCACGACAACATCCCGAAAAATAAAATCTGCACGTCACCTGGACCTTATACTATTACCTCTGGTCGCTGCAGACCGGCACGGCAACAGACTAGGCATGGGGGGTGGGTTTTATGACAAGAGTCTGGCATTTCTGCATAGGCGGCGTAGCTGGAAACAACCCCATATCATCGGTATTGCCTACGACTTCCAGATTGTAGACAATCTCCCCTCTGATCCATGGGATGTCCAATTGGATGCCCTGATCACTGACACCAACAGCTTTAACTGCATCCCTGGCTAAGGCCCTGGTTTTCTAGAACCTTAATATACACTGCTGTGACTACAGCCCACAAATCAGCAAGACGCCATGAGCCACGCCGTCACTATTAAACTGAAATCTACCGGCAAGATCATTGCCCATAGTGATGACCCTGAAAAAATGACCCAACTAGAGGGTCATTGGTATTTTCATCCAGATGCAGTGAACCGATCCGCGCTGGAAACCAGTGATCGAATCTATACCTGCCCCCATAAGGGGGTGTGTTTCTGGGTCGACATGAAAACAAAGCGAAGCTACATAAACGATGTTGCCTGGATCTACCCACATCCCCTGCCAGATTACCAGCACATCGAAGGCTGGTATGGATTTTATCTTGAACACAAAAACTATACTTGCGAGAGCCACAACCTTTGATCCAAAATGTAAGCACCATGACCCCAAGAGCGATTTCGCCAAAATAGTCTGTGCGAATTTATTCGCGCAACGGTGGTAATATTTACGCGCATCGTGCGAATAAATTCGCACCTACAGATTACGTGGCAAATCACGGGGAATACACCCTCAGTGATTTAATAGGAGAAGAAAAATGATTTACCCAAAAAACTTACTACAACTCATGCTAAGCGTTAGCGCATTCATGGTGCCTTCTGGGGCGGGAGCGGGAACAGGAACGGGGGCCGCCGATGCTGCCAACCCGGTGGTGCGCATTACCACCAACATGGGCGAAATGGAAATAGAACTCAACCCCAAGGCCGCACCCAAAACGGTAGAGAACTTTCTTAACTACGTAAATGATGGATTCTATAATGGCACAATCTTCCACCGGGTTATGAAAGCTTTTATGATCCAGGGTGGTGGTTTCACGCCAGGCATGAATCATAAAACTGGGTCCGCTCCCATCGAAAACGAAGCCGACAACGGTCTCAAGAATCGACGCGGTAGCATTGCCATGGCGCGTACCGGCGATCCGCATTCAGCATCGTCACAATTCTTCATCAACGCAAAAGATAATGCCTTTCTTGATCATACTGCCAAGACTCCAGACGGCTGGGGTTATACTGTGTTTGGCATGCTCACCAAGGGCATGAAGACCCTGGAAGCCATCGAAGGGGTCGCCACAGGGACCCAGTCTGGCCACGGAGATGTACCCAAAGAAGATGTCATGATTGAAAAGATAGAAGTTGTTAAATAATTTATTGGTCCTCTTCACCTGAATATAGAGATACCTCCGCATAGCTTATGCGGGGGCTCTATACATCGAGTTCTACCAGGCCTTAACCTGGGCAACCCTTAGCCACTACAACGGTCTTAAGAAATGAAATCTGTAGTTGTCAGGAAAACCAAGCGACTTTCCAGCGGGCACCTTTGGGTATTCTCCAATGAACTGGCGGAAAAACCTACCGGCTTTGAACCTGGTGAACTGGTGGAACTCATCAGCACCCAGGGTGAGTTTTTGGCCATGGCCTATATCAATCCTCACAGCCTCATTGCGGCGCGCATTCTTTGTCGGCAACGGATAGCAATAGATACCGATTTTTTGAACCAGAGGATTGCAGATGCCATAGCCTTTCGGAAAAGGCTGTATGGCAATGTCGACAGCGGTCGACTGGTGTTTGCCGAATCCGACGGTTTACCCGGACTGGTTATCGATCGATATACGGATACCGTTGTCATCCAGTCCACTACAGCGGGGATAGATCGCCTTTTAGACCCGATTGTAGATGCAGTGAACGGACTCCTTTCCCCACGTTGCATCGTGTTGCGTAATGACACCGCCATAAGACGGCTCGAGGGTATTACAGAATCCAAACAGGTATTAAAAGGAAAGCTTCAACCTTTAGCCATCATTAACGAGGCCGGGGTTCAATTCGAGATAGATTGCTGGGAGGGACAGAAAACCGGGTTCTTCATGGACCAAAAAGAGAATCGAGTTGCCTTTGCCGACCTTGTTTCTGGGGGCGAAGGCCTGGACTTATGCAGTAACGTGGGGGCATGGGCCATACATATGGCAAAAAGGGGTGTCAAGGTAAAATGCATTGACATCGCTCAACGCGCCATAGAACAAGTCAATCGCCAAGCCAAACTCAATGGGCTTGAGGACCAGGTACAAGCTGAATGTGGCAATGTGTTCGACTATCTGGGCCAGACAGCCGCAAAAAGCTATGATGCTATAGTTCTCGACCCACCCGCCTTTGCCAAGAGCAAGGCCAAGATTCGAAATGCCCTTAAGGCCTACCAAACCATAAATGGGGCCGCCATGTCAGCGTTAAAGACAGGGGGTTTGCTGGCAACATCGTCTTGTTCTTACCACATCAATCTGCCGGACTTTATCCAGATATTACAACAGGCCGCCAAAATCAGCGGCGTAAAAACACGTATCATAGAGATCCGCTCACAGGCCAAAGACCACCCTTCCCTGTTGGCCATGCCAGAAACGCGCTATTTAAAGTGCGTATTCTTGCAAAGGATATAGGGAGAAACGGGATCGAAGGGTTCTTATCTAAAAGGGCGCTTGACCACCAAACCCACTGCGCGACGAGTCCCCACTCCCACCTCCCAATCCCCATGGGCGTCATACATGAACTCAGGAGGACTCCATGCCTTGGTGTGAGCATCTCCTGGAAAGTGGGTCTCATCGACGGCTGCGGGTGCAGCGTCTAGTCCCGACAGGAGTTGATTCAGGGTCTGAATGCCGGGCAAAATTATAGCCGCCCCCAAAGTCTCACTAATTTCCGGTTCCACGGTGATTTGACGTTCGTGCTGAGCGCCGGGTTTTTCCTCGGCCATAACACTGGTGGCGCTAAACAACAAAATGAGGATTGTAACCCTGGGCATTATGCACCCAAAATGTCCCTCTTCAAGCGGCACTCTAAATCTGGTGACGATATTTTGGTTGGCTGCCATCTCTACCTCCCCCAACACCCTTTAGTTCTGGTTCAGAGTATAGACCAATGTCGCTCGATTTACCGCACAACTAAAAGGACTATTGGCAGATCAAAATCTGCCTACAGAAGGGCGGTCAATGAAAGGTTCCCAAACTTCAGGGGACAAAACAATCTCTGACAGGCACGCGAACGACAAGTGTGCATAAATATCCGACAATTGAACAGGCGCCC
>DRJZ01000108.1 GCA_011052015.1 Acidiferrobacteraceae bacterium
CATTGGGACCTGGTCAACTTTTTACGTGATGAGTTTGTCAATAATGCGGGCAGTCAACCCAACACAAGAAACATCGTCAAGGCCATGTCGGCAAAATGGGGCCGGAAGATCGGACAGAAAGACATCTATGAGCTTTTCCCCAAAGACCCCTCGAAACAGGGTGGGCGTATAGCCGGCTTGCCTGAGTCGCGGCGTAAGGGCGGATACTAAGGGAGCCCGTGCCTTTTCAGACCCTGGTCACCGCCGAACAACTGGCGGCGCACCAAGGCGACCCCCATTGGGTGATATTCGATTGCCGTTTCACCCTGACCGACCTGGATGCCGGGCGGCGGGCCTATACAAAGGCCCACATCGAAGGCTCACACTACGCCGATCTCGAGAAAGATTTGTCTTCCCCAGTCACGCCTGAAAGCGGACGGCACCCCTTGCCGGACCCACAGCAGCTTGTAGGGAAACTGTCTGCCTGGGGCGTGGACAATCAGTCACAAGTTGTGGTCTATGACGATGCCTTCGGTGCCATAGCCTGCCGCCTGTGGTGGTTACTACGTTGGTTAGGCCACCATAATGTGGCCCTACTGGACGGTGGCCTACCCAGGTGGACACGGGAGGGTTATGGGCTCACTTCAAGTGCTTCTGCATCCAGTCCTGCCCGATTTGAAGCACGGGTTGACGATGATCTTTGGGTGACATCGCAGTTTGTTGAGCAAGGTACTCAAGCGGAGGGGATTGTCCTGATCGATGCCCGGGCCGAAGAACGTTTTAACGGTGAGCGTGAGCCTCTTGATAAAGTGGCGGGTCATGTCCCCGGCGCCATCAATATTCCCTACGATGATAATCTGGCGTTTAGTGGCCAGTTACTTGAGGCCGAGGAGCTAAAAGAGGTGTATAGCGCGGCTATGGGGACAAAGGCAAGCCAGGATGTGGTGCACATGTGCGGCTCGGGGGTCACCGCCTGCCATAATATCCTGGCCATGGAATTGGCAGGACTCGGAGGTTCCAAGCTTTACGTGGGCTCCTGGAGTGAGTGGATAACGGATAAGCGGCGAAGCACTCTATCTCCGACTACATAGGGTGTTTCACCAGATTGTTCAACTGATCCAAGCCCGGTGTGTTGGAGGCCACTTCCTGGTTTTTCTTCACGCGTCGAGCCACCTTTCCGGCGGAGAGACGTCCATCTACAAACTTCATGCTTACCAAGGCCTGTCTAACCACCCCCAAGGTATTGGGATCCAGAACTTTTGATACGGTTACCAGCATAGTGTCTGATCCCTTAAAAGATTTAACAAATACACATAAACATCTGTGTATGCTATATATTTAGGACACTTCTATTAATCGATAATACCTTCTCCCTCCGGGAGAAGGTTAGAGCCTGCCCCGGACTCGATCCGGGGATGAGGGGATATTAAAATCAATAACTTATCTTTGTTTTATTCCCTCACCCTCTCCCAGAGGGAGCGGGTATTAATAGAAGTGCCCTTTACTCAATCATTGCATAAATCGCCCCGTGTTAGGGTGGGCACAAGTGCCCACCCTTGATTTCTCTTCCCCAAATTGTGAGGTTAACCAGTTACATTGCCACTATGAACTTTTTCAATCGAAGCATGGGTAATTTATTATCGGTCATTTTTTGCTTATTTGTTATCGTGGGTGCGGCCTCGGCCGAACCGCCCAAGAACTATGATTTCAGGCGCTACGACGATGGTATGGCCATAGCCAAGGCAGAATCAAAACGCGTATTCATTTATTTTGGCCGTTATGGCTGTGGATGGTGCGAAAAGACCAATAAAGAGGCCTTCTCCAAGGAAGCGGTCAAGACTCGTTATAGCCAACATTATTCCCTAATTTATGTTGATGCCGAAAGCGGTCGTCGGCTAAGTTTGCCGAGCGGTGAACGCATTACCGAGCGTGAACTGGGTGTTAAATTCAAAGCCTTTGCTACACCCTTGTTTGCCTACCTTGAGCCCAATGGAAAATTGATTCTAAAAATATCGGGCCTGCAATCTGCGGCGGATCTGCTTCTATATGATCGCTATGTCCACGATGAAATATATAGAAAGATGGACTTTCGCGCCTACTTTTCAAGCCAACAAGGTGAATAAAGGCACTAAAATGGACAATTCGTACAGGTTAACGCGTTGCGCCCAATGGGTGCTTGGCGTTGTGCTCTTGCAATATGCATTATTGGGTAATGCCCAATCAAATGGGCAGACGTCTTGGACGTTCAGCAACAGTATCGCGGTGAGTAATTTAAGGCGTAGCAAGGTCTTCTATCATCTGGAGTCTTCCGGTCGAAAGAATATCGCGGCATCGGAAAAGTCTGTGGCGGTAGTATGGGAAGATAATCGAACCGGAAAGTCTGCCATATATTTTGCAACCAAGCCATTTGACAATAAGAAGTTTGATCCTCCCGTGCCTGTCAGCACAGGAAATGAGGCCGTAGAACCCAGCATGACTGCTTTTTCAGATGACCGCTACCTGCTGGCCTGGGAGCAGGATGGAAGCGTCTGGTCCAGGCTGGTGAAAGCGGGGAAACTGGGAACACCACTGAAGCTGGATGGTGGCCCAGGGGGCCAAGTCAGCGTGACATCCACAGATGGGAAGACGGCCTATGCGGTATGGTCGCAACGGGCCAGAGCGGGACAGCGTATCCTTATCGCACGGCTCTCTGCGGTGGGTCCAGACTTGGCTCTCGTATCATCTGATGCTAAAGAGATAGATCACTCTAACAAAGACAGAAAAAACCAGTTCTATCCCAGTGTTGCGGTTGCAAGGGTGGGTGTCGTGGTGGCATGGGAAGATCGTCGGGCAGGCCATACTCAGATATTGTATAGCTGTGCCGGAAAAAATCAGGCTTTCAGCCGACCGCTGGTGTTGAATGAGCAAGGCCCCAAGATTTCAAGTCAGTACGGAAGTGGAACGGGGGCAGCCCGGCCTAGTCTGGCGGCAGTAGGAGGCGGTGATATTGTTGCGGTGTGGTCAGATAAAAGAGATTTCAGGTCCGGATACGATGTATATTCTGCCTTTATTCGCGGTAGCGTGTGCCGCTTTGGACCCAACATTAAGGTTCAGGATGAGTTTGGTGCTGCCATTGCCCAGTGGCACCCCAGTGTGATCGGTGACGAGGCCAATCTAGTGGTGGCAGTATGGGGAGATGATCGCAACGAGAGTGCGGATATCTGGTTGTCCTGGATGAAAGGCGATGGATCGTGGAGCGACGATCTAGGGGTTCCTCCAGCATCGGGTGATGGTGATCAGTCTCACCCTGCAATGACGATTGATCACAGGGGTAAACTACACTTGGTGTGGGTCAGTCAGGACAGTCCATCGGCAGCCTCCCAGCTCCGTTACACTGAAACAGAGGCCAAACGTTGAATGTGCAGGGATATTTGCAGGCCCCAGAGTTTTTTGGGTAAAAGGCAAACTACAACCAATAAGATAACCCATAAATCTAATAGGTATTGCATAAATAAAATAACACCAGGGTAATTTCAATCTGGGTGAGAGTCGGGTAGAATATTAGTAATCACTTAATTACCAGAGTGGGAGTTGTTAGAGATGAACCAAACCTATTACGATCAGTTAGACAAGATGGAGAAGGCGGGTATCAACCGCGAATATATCGTAGGTTGGGCGACCGGTTTTTTACGTAGCCCTAAAGTAGAAGAACAGAGGATGACGGATGCCTATGATGCTGGTTTTAACGACGGCATGGACGGCAAGACCGACAGTTTTAAGAATTGGGCCAGTTAGCGGGACAGCACTGAAATTATTTGCAGAATAGTCGGCCTCGTCATATGAAAAGGGGTTACCCTTTTTAGGTATTCCAAGTAGTCATATGACATTCCGAGTGAAACGAGGAATCTGATCTGGTCCACTACTGCCTACTTCGCCAGGGAGGGCGCGATGGTCAGATCAAGGGCTTCACATCTCTAGATTTCGTGGCAATATAAACAGGATAAGATCCCTCGGTCTATGCCTCGGGATGACAGACCCCGCCCCTCATATCTGTTCCCCCTCAGCCCGCTTTTTCCACTTCTGGGCCTCCTCAGGGTCCTTTTCAACACCTTGGCCGGTTTCGTACATATTGGCCAATATCATTTGTGAGCCTACCAATCCCTGCTCAGCGGCCAAACGAAACCACTTAACGGCTTCGGCCTCGTTCTTATTCACGCATTCTCCATGCAGGCACATAAAACCGAGGCCATGCTGGGCGATGGGATGGCCCTGTTCGGCGGCGGCACGCATCCATTTATAGGCGTACAGATCATTTTTTACAAATCCAAGTCCGTTCTGATAAATAATAGCGAGCCGGTGTTGGGCCTCGGCATTACCCTGATCGGCGAGAGGTGATAAAAGTTGTATGGCACGGGAAAATTCCTTTGCCTCGAAGGCAGCAAGTCCGCTGGCAAGCTGGATATCGATTTCAGGCATTAGCGTTTTCTCCAATAATGTTTTCTAGCGCCAGAGGTGATAGCTCGCAAAGATAGTCTTTTAGCCGCTGTAAATGGTTGGCGTCATCAGCTAAATAAAAACCTAATCCCTTCTTGCCCGTTTCCAGCCAATGATCGCGGCCTGTATTAACGACAACTTGTAAAGGTTCTAAGTCGCCTGACCTATACCACAGGTTATAGGCGGTCTGGGCGGCAGGAAACAGGGCCTGACGCATGCCGTTAAAATTCGCGAAGTAAAGGTGCAATCCAGAGCATCCCCTGTCTGTCAATAAAAAGGGCAGGGTAACGAAACAGTCTGCCAGGTGATCTCGTAACGCACGCGCCACCAGGGCGGCCCTGGAGCGGGGAATCTCACCGAGCATGCTCTCCCAAGCGGGCCCAAGGTGCCTGCCGGCCAGGACCTCTCCCATTTCATGTTGAATGGCAATCTCGGTCTGCACATCGGTAAGCAGATCCAGGGTAGTGCCGGTACCCACCGCATCATCATGGCAAGCCAAGGCTCGACCGATGGGGTTATCCGGTTTTTTGTTCCAGCGCCATTCGTCGATCTTTTCCCACAGATAGCGCCTCACCGCATCTTGGCGTACAAATATCGTGGTATCGAGCATCATCGCAGGTGGAGCCACCAGGTCCCGGGCGTACTCACAGGAAGATATAAGCACCTGGACGCCGCCTCGGTGTTCTTGTTTGATAAGATCGCCAAGAAAAAAGTGTGGTTTGTTGAATTCACCATAACCGCTGCTATAGACGTACCCCAAGGGCAGAAGTTGCTTATTTACAGATGTGGGGTCAAAGGGATCGATACAGTCCTGGCCCAAGGGCAGGGGGAGATAGGGATCAGTTTCAATATCTTCCCAACATTTCTCTCTGCGTACTAACCAATCACCTACTTGCCGTGAGGGCAGGTTGTCAGAGAGAGGTATCTCATTCTCCCAGCGATAATACTCCCGCATCTTCAGGAGGAAGATACACATGGAATAATTCCCGGCGAATTTGGCGTCTGAGATGTGGCAATTGGTCTGGATCGTGTTGATCAACCGCCCCAGATTCAGTGCGTCACCGGATACGTTAATGTGGTCCATATACATATATTTAGCACGAGTTCGAGAGTTGGGCCACTTTATTAACATAGTTGTCGAATAATTCGATCCATAAATAAAAGTATATGGCCTATCCTGCACGTTCATGTTGTAGAATATATCCATGGCTGTCCGTATTAAATCAAAATGGCACCACACAAAGCGTAAGGGCAATCTGCGCGGTGGACGCAAAAAGACCTTAGAAGATAGAGCCAATGTGCTTGCCCACAATATCTGGAAGATTGCCTTTGCAAGCTACAAGCATTTAGAAGAAGAAAAGTTTAAATTTGACACCGGTCCGCAAATCACTTTAGCACTGACGGAAATTGTGGCCTTCCTGATACAGGTGGCTGATCGAACAGTCTTTGGGCAAATCAATGAAGAGGACCGTAAGACTATGGTCGAGGTGCTGGGGAAGCAATTGGCAGCAACCATTGACGACAATCTGACTGAACTCTTGGGTGCCGGCGACTATCGTAAGTCTTTTATCGACACCCTCAACCAGCGCTTTCAAAGTTACGCCCAATGCGCCTATGGCGACGAGGGTCCCGAATATAGTTTCTTACGGCTATTTGGCGATAGCCTGGCCCAGGCCATGGCTGCTGCCAACAATAAGTGGGTGGTGGAGTATGTGATGGAAATTGAGGCGCCGTTAGCATTAAAATTATTGTACAAAACAGTGGCCGAGGTGCTAGGTGTTAAGGCGCCTCAATTATCCTGATGGATTCCTTGAATCTGCTCAAGGGTATTAATGTTTAAAAAAGCGCTGGACTGATCTGAGAAATCTACCACTTGGTGGTTAAGACCCAGCATGAATTGTTCGACACGCCGCTGACCTGCGTCTAAATAGGCATCGATTTTTAGGCCTAGTGTGCTACTGAGTAAGCAAAATAGCGGCTGTGGTCTTTTACCATCGTGTGCCAGGATGCATTCAGTCTCGCCGACAATCCAGCCTTGGCAAAGGCGCTCACATAGATCCAAGGGCAGTTGTGGGGCGTCGCAGGGACAGACGAGTAAATAGTCGCCTAGGGGGGTCTGCATGGCGCTGGCCACGCCTGCCAAGGGTCCCCACTGCCTGTGTTTTTGGTCAGGAACAACGGTGTCACCATAGTGCAGGTAGTGCTCTCGATTTCGGTTGGCGCTAATCAGGACTCTCTCCACTTGCGGCTGTATTCGAGACAACACATGTTCGACAATGGGCCGGTCATCTGCCAGTTTGTACAGACCCTTATCAATGCCGCCCATGCGCTTAGCCTTGCCACCTGCGAGTATCAAAGCCGTTATGCCTTTACCGCCAGGCTGTGGGCGCAAAATCTTTGGAGGGTGCGTTCTCTTAGCCCCCGGTAACATTCATGTGGCGTTGCAAAGCGAACTGTTGATCGCGGTTGAACTCGTGGCCGTGGGGCTTGATGGCCATGCCCTGGGAGATGCGCCTGAACAGTCCAGCCGCGCCTTCCGGGCCACGTAACACTTCGCGCAGGTCTACAGAGTATTCCTGCCCCAAACACAGCAGCAGTCGCCCTTGGGCCGTGAGCCGGACACGATTGCAACTATCACAAAAGTTATGACTATAGGGTGAGATGAACCCAATACGTGTCTGGGTGCCCTGAATGCGATAATAACGTGAGGGTCCAGCAGTGGTATCCTCGGTGGCAAGCAGACTAAATTTGCTGGCCAGGGTGTCCCGCACTTCATCGCTTGAGTAGAAACGAATATCCCTGCGGTGATTCTCTATGGTCCCAAGAGGCATCTCTTCGATATAACTAATATCCAAACCATTGTCTACGGCAAACTGTGCCAGGGGAACAATCTCATCATCATTGTGGTTGCGCATGATAACCGAATTGATTTTAATTTTATGGAAATCTTGTTGTCTGGCGGCATCAATGCCTGACAACACTTTGTGCAGATCGCCGACCCGAGTCATTTCTTTAAATCGAGAGGGGTTCAGGCTATCCAGGCTAATGTTTAATCGACTGACCCCTGCCGCCCTGATGGGAGCCGCTAACTTGTCTAGTTGGGAGCCATTGGTGGTGAGCACAAGCTCTTCAAGCAGCGGTAATTGGCCTAGCTGTTCCAATAACCATACAATATTTTGACGGACCAGGGGTTCACCACCAGTAATGCGAATTTTACGTGCCCCCAATTCTACAAAGGTAGTCGCCAAGCGATATAATTCTTCCAGCGTCAGCAGATCTTTGCGAGGCGCAAAGCGCATATCTTCTCCCATGCAGTAGAGACACCGAAAGTCGCAGCGATCGGTAACCGAAATACGCAAATAACTTATCCGGCGGCCGTAGCTGTCAGTAAGAGGGGCTGGGATAGATGTGTTCATAATTTTTACACTTACTTAAAGTATTACAAATGCGCTGTGATGGCTTAAAACCAAGGCCAGTGAATATTAATCGATCAGAAGATAGAATTATATGATCTTGATCAAGAAAAACTGCGCGGCAACCTAGGCCAAAAAGCTTACTGGCTTGCAGTCAATGGCGCTAAAAAATTGGAATAAAATGGATCTATGCCCGTATAGCGTCTGATCAGCGGGGGAGTGGTGTGGGTATTGTGCAGATATAGTGCAATGGGTCTGTCGACTGCACCACAGGAGTGTTTGCTGGTTTGATCTTGTGATGTATTAAAGCCAAATAATACAATGGCTTATGACAATAAGCTGTGTGGCATGGGTTTTGCTGTGCCACTGAACTGGGCAACTGTTGAACCTGCCCTCAGGCGGAGACAAGATTATGAGAGAAAAATTGATATTGGTGGGTAACGGCATGGCTGGTGTACGTACCCTGGAAGAAGTGCTCAAGCTGGTCCCGAGCCACTATGACATTACGGTCTATGGCGAAGAACCCTATGGCAATTACAACCGAATCATGTTGTCGCCGCTACTTGCAGGGGACAAAACTATCGAAGACATCATAATCAATGACGATCAATGGTACGCCTATAACGGCATTGATTTTCAAAAGGGCAAAGCCATCGTTGAGATAGACCGTATAAATCATAAAGTAATCAGCGCCGATGGCGAAAGTGAATCTTATGATCGCTTGTTGCTGGCCACAGGCTCAAACCCATTCATGATACCGGTGCCCGGAAATGATTTGCCCGGGGTCGTAGGCTTTCGTGATATTCAAAATGTAAGGCAAATGTTAAAGGCCGCTGGGCCAAATAAACACGCGGTCGTCATTGGCGGTGGTCTTTTGGGATTGGAGGCAGCGAATGGCCTCATGCAACAGGGTATGAGTGTCACCGTGGTGCACTTGCTGGATACGCTTATGGAGCGGCAACTGGATGCCATCGCCGCCGTTATGCTTAAACAGTCTTTGGAGAAACGCGGGCTGCATTTTCTGATGGCGGCTGAAACCGAAGCTATCATCGGTGATCAAAGAGTCGAAAGAGTAAGATTCAAAGACGGTACTGAGATCTATGCTGACCTGGTGGTCATGGCAGTGGGTATTAGCCCCAATATATCGCTGGCACAATCGGCAGGAATCCACTGCGAACGCGGTATCGTGGTGAGCGATACCCTGCAAACCTATGACCCACGTATTTATGCGGTGGGGGAATGTGTGCAGCATCGTGGGATCACCTATGGGTTGGTTGCACCCCTATTTGAGATGTCCAAGGTGTGCGCCAATCACCTGGCTTGCGTGGGTATCAGCCGCTATGAAGGATCGGTAACGTCATCGAAGCTGAAGGTCACTGGCATTGATCTTTTTTCTGTGGGAAATTTTAAAGGTGATGAAAATACCGAAGAACTGGTTTTTTGTGATGAAGCCGAAGGGGTCTATCGAAAATTGATAGTGCGAGACAACCGAATACAAGGCGCGGTGATGTATGGCGATACCCTTGACGGGTCATGGTACTTTGATCTTTTGCGAGATGAAACCGACATCAGTGATTTTCGTAAGACCATATTGTTTGGTCAGTTTCATCTCGGTGATTCAGGCCATGGTGACGACAATCGGGTCGCTGCCATGCCCGATGACGCCGAAATTTGCGGTTGCAATGGCGTCTGTAAGGGTGAAATAGTTAAGGCCATTAATGACGAGAAACTCTTTACGTTGGATGAAGTGCGTGCCCATACCAAGGCATCCAGTTCCTGTGGCTCCTGTACCGGCCTGGTGGAGAGCCTGCTGACACTCACGGTGGGGGGTGATTTTTCCGTTGCCCCCCATCTCAAACCCTTGTGTGGCTGTACGGATTACACCCATGATGAAGTACGTGGCGCCATAGCCAAAAATGAGTTGAAGGGTATTCGAAAAATAATGGACTTTCTTGAGTGGAAGACGTCCGATGGCTGTGGCAAGTGCCGGCCCGCATTGAATTACTATCTGGTTTGCATCTGGCCCGGTGAGTACAAAGACGATTACCAGTCCCGATTTATCAATGAGCGTGTCCATGCCAATATCCAAAAGGATGGTACCTATTCCGTGGTGCCCCGAATCTGGGGAGGCGAAACCACCCCGGCACAACTTAAATCCCTGGCCCAGATCGCAGAAAAATACTCGGTACCCACCGTGCATATTACCGGTGGCCAGCGTATTGACATGCTGGGAATTAAAAAATCCGTATTGCCAAAGATATGGGGAGATCTATCCAAAGCCGGATTCGTATCCGGACATGCCTACGGGAAGGCCATTCGTACGGTGAAGACATGCGTGGGTTCCGAGTGGTGCCGATTTGGCACCCAGGATTCTACCCAGCTGGGTATTGACTTAGAAAAAATGACTTGGGGCGCCTGGACTCCCCATAAGTTCAAGTTGGCCGTGTCAGGTTGTCCGCGCAATTGTGCCGAGGCCACGATTAAGGACTTTGGTGTGGTAGCGGTGGATTCTGGTTGGGAGCTGCATGTGGGGGGTAACGGTGGCGTGAAGGTCCGCGTCACTGACCTGCTTTGTCACGTGAAAAGCTCCGAAGATGTTTTGGAGTATTGCGCTGCATTTTTACAGTTGTACCGTGAACGTGCCCACTATCTGGAACGTACAGCCCCTTGGGTCGTGCGTGTGGGATTATCGTTTGTCAAAGAACAAATGGTTGATAGCGAAGAGGGCCGCAAGGCACTGGCACAGCGTTTCTATTATTCACAGAAATTTGCACAAGTCGATCCATGGGCAGAACGTGCCGAAGGTCTGGATGAACATGAGTTTACGCCACTTAAAAGGGTCAGTTAGTTTTAAACCTGCGACACTGAGGATTAAGAAATGCAAGCAGTATCGAGTTTAGAGAACCAGAACACCGAATGGATTGATGTGGGGTGCCTCGACGACATTCCATCCTTGGGTGCTCGGGTCATCAACAGTGCGGAGGGTGACATCGCCATTTTTCGTACTGCTGACAACGAAGTCTTCGCCCTGCGCGATCGTTGTCCGCACCAGGGTGGCCCCCTGTCCCAGGGCATCGTCCTGGGTAAACGGGTCGTCTGCCCACTGCACGACTGGAAGATTCATCTGGATAGTGGCGAAGCCGTTGCACCAGACAAGGGCTGTGCCGCCAGTTTTCCGGTAAAGCTGGAGGGTGAGCGTATCATGTTGTGCCTCATACCGAATGAAGGTTGTCCTAACGAGTAGACTTCCAGCCCCTGGGGCAGTCGTATTCACCACAGAGGACACGGAGGTCACAGAGAAAATATGTGTTACCACTCTGTGTCCTCAGTTCTGGCGCTTGCTTTAATCTGCCGTATTCCATTCCCATACCCCCCATCTTTCAGGTATCCTTGCGCCGCACTTGGTGCCCTTAGCTAAGGGGTACGAAAGTTACCCGAAATATTTTTCCGGGACACGCGGTAAATACGTTCCTGTACGCTCGTCGGCAGCATCCCTGCTGCCGACGGTCTCGAAAAAATATGTCGGATAACTTTCTACTCCTTTGTAAGTGTGCTTTAACAACAGACTGAAAGAGAATTGAAAGAGATTGGCGGTAATGGAACTCAATCCCCTGTTTGAAAAGATAAAAGATATGGCGGGTCGCAGTGAGGCCCTTAGGGGGTATCTTTGACTACGACACCAAGAGCGAAAGGTTGACCGAAGTTCAGCGTGAGTTGGAGCAGCCCGGTGTTTGGGATGATCCGCAATGCGCCCAGGCGCTGGGGCAAGAACGGGCACGGTTAGAGGACGTGGTGAGCTTGCTCGACCGAATGAAGTGCAGTCTGACGGACAACGCGGAACTATTGGAACTGGCTCGAGAAGAAGACGACACTGATACCCTGGCGGCGGTGGAGGCCGACCTCGTTGATCTGGAGAATAAGTTAGCCGAACTCGAGTTTCAGCGCATGTTCTCGGGTAAGATGGATGAGCGCAATGCCTTTGTCGATATCCAATCGGGATCAGGGGGTACTGAGGCTCAGGACTGGGCCGAGATGTTGCTGCGGATGTATCTGCGCTGGGGCGAGCGGCGAGACTTTAAAACGGAATTGATTGAAAAATCAGACGGGGATGTAGCCGGCATTAAGAGTGCCACGATTAAATTTACGGGTCATTACGCTTATGGTTATTTACGCACCGAAACCGGGGTGCATCGCTTGGTCAGGAAATCGCCATTCGACTCAGGGAATCGACGGCATACTTCGTTTGCATCCATTTTTGTCAGCCCAGAGATTGATGAATCTATAGAAATAGAAATTAATCCGGCGGATTTGCGTGTGGACACCTATCGCGCCAGTGGCGCAGGTGGCCAACACGTTAACCGCACCGACTCTGCGGTACGCATTACCCATGAACCTACGGGCATCGTGGTGCAATGTCAAAATGATCGCTCGCAACACCGCAATCGGGCTGAGGCCATGAATATGCTCAAGGGCCGACTGTATGAACTGGAGCTCCAAAAGCAAAGGGACGATCATCAAGAAATAGAGGACGGTAAATCAGATATCGGCTGGGGCAGTCAGATCCGCTCCTATGTGCTGGATCAATCACGCATAAAGGATTTACGCACCAATGTGGAGACCGGCAATACCCAGGCGGTATTAGACGGCGACCTGGATATGTTTATCGAGGCGAGTTTGAAGAGTGGTCTTTAAAGGTCACAGCAAGAACTTCGATTAGTTGTTAGTCCCTTCTCCCTCAGGGAGAAGGCTAGGATGAGGGGATAGTGTTATTTTGTAACAGCTTAATTAATGATCCCCTCACCCCAACCCTCTCCCGGTGGG
>DRJZ01000109.1 GCA_011052015.1 Acidiferrobacteraceae bacterium
ATATTGAGGCGTTTTTCGACCACCTTCATATGCTTCGCGAGGTCATCCTCATCTATTAGACCATGCCGAATCATTGAATGCGCCAGTGATAGTAACTGTCTTTCCGGAAACGGGATATCAACATAATGCTGATTAACGAGCTCATCCTCTTCCTGACGGCGCTCAAGTGCATCAAGTTTACGATCCTCATCTTCAGGCTTACGATCGTCTTCTTTAGTCTCACAAAGAGCTGAAATATTCCAATAGCCGCCGTTGAGCGCGTCACAGGTGCTCTCCAGGCTGAGCCTCCAGGGCGGATCAGGGTTGTCCACACCATACTGTTCACTCAGTTCGTCCCAGGCTCTCCCCTCTCGCTTGATTTTCTCAAGCAGTTCAATCGGAGACGTGTCCAGATCCGGCAAAGTCTGCCCAGTGTCGGGGGCTTTATTGACTGAGTTTGTCATCGAAGGATCCTTAATGGTCATGATCCACCGGATTGACCGCTGGGTGGACCGGGAGCTTGGCATTCGCTGTGACTCCGGGTTTCGGCAACGCGACGCCGATCAGGCAGTCCCGGGTGGCAATCTCGGCCAGCTGGTCTTCGCTCCAGCCCTCAGTGCCTTCGGGCCGCACCGGCAGTACAACGAACCGGGATTTCTGGTTCGAGTCTTCCACTCTGATTTCCACGTCCGCGGGGAGCTGCAGGCCGAACTCGGCGAGTACCTGCCGCGGCCAGCGAACCAGGCGCCGACGATAATTCGGGGTCCGATACCACTCTGGTGACTGACCGAGGATTGGCCGCGGATAGCACGAGCACAGTGTACACACGACTACGTGCTTCAACTTGGGAGTATCTTCGAGGACGCGCAGGTTGCAATAGTCACTCGGTGTGCCGAAGTTGGTCGGCATGCTGTTGATCCAGTCGATCCCGACTTCCAGGCTGGCCTTTACGCCATCTTCCACGGCAAGCTTCTTGAACTCAGGATCCAGCCACGCCTTGGCGACAAGATGCGCCGCCGGTGCTGGGCCCAGAGTGTTCATATACTCCGTCCAACGCCGATGGTCATCGGCACTAAAAAGACCTTTCTCAATAGCCAGTTCACGTACAGCGACTTCAAGAATCTCGAAATCACTGACCTCGTCAACCATCGGTGCGGGCTTATGCTTCTCTGCCATTTATTTATCCTCTCATTCTGTTTTGGTATGAATTCTGTTTGATATGTTCTGCCCTGTATTCGCTAGTCCGGTTACATCGGCTCCAGCCAACGTTCGGGCAACTCGGTCTCTAAGGTGTCGTTAGCGAATGTGTCGGAATAATCCGGCCAAAGATCTGTCTGCTTAAAAATCAGGCTGTAGAACCATTCGGGGTTATCGCAGTTGTCCCAGGCCTCATCTTCTGCAGGGGGGCTTTCATAAACCAGCTCGGCTACCGTAGCGGGTGCGCCACGCGTATAGACCTGGGTGCGGTTGTAAAAGATATCTGGCAGATCCTTGACCCGTACCTTATCGCCAACCTTAAACTTTGCTGGACCAGCTTCACCTTTAAAACACTGGGGGTCACCGATGCCAGTAGCCTTTTTGACATGGTGTTCTCTATCGTAGTGTGGTTTACTCATAGCGTTTTTTCACCTCATCTATCTTGTTGGACAGTTCACTGATTGTAACGTACTGTTTGTCTACCAGAATCCTGGCTGCAGTCAGTAGCCACCGACCGTAATAAGGCAGACCCAGATATTGCGTCTGACCCACATCGACGTTTTGCCGACGACGTCTTTCCTCGGCATTCCAGACACCACGCCAGGCCAGGACTTCACAGGTCACGAAAGTATTGTGCTCCCACACCTCCTCTTCCTTTTCTTCCCATTGGATCGGCACATCCGGTTCGCCACCGACATCATGCGACATTCGCGTATACGCTCTGTAGTGGGCGTTATCGACTTCATCGGGATATGGCGCGTGCGTCTCCTTATGCAGAGCCGGCTGCAAGAGACCGACAATATTGAGATGCTGCATTACTTTCTGTCTGACGGGTGATGGCATATCTCTGGACTCCTCTGTTAGTATTAAAACATCGTACAAGTTTTTTGTTTCTACAATCTAATCTTATTATAAAAGTGATATTTATAAATAAGTGAAATCTATAAAATAATAATAATAGTTTATTCAACTTGATTGATAGTCTATAAAGAGTGTAGCTTGCTAGTCCAAGACTTTGTAGTTATCAACCTTATAGGATTTGTCTATGTATAGAAAAGATATTTTTCCACGTGCCCTCCAATATCTGATCGCTATAGTGAAATACGGCAGCTACACGCGGGCGGCTGAGGCGTTGTATGTCTCCCAGCCGACCCTGTCACAACAAATAAAACATCTGGAGGAATTATTGGGAACGTCACTACTGGACCGATCCGGGCGAACCATACGGCTGACCAATGCTGGCGAAATCTATGTACGCCATGCCCGTCGAGCATGGGGAGAGCTGAAAGCGGGGACACGAGCCATCCACGACGTGCAGAATCTGGACCGCGGTTCGCTCCGTTTGGGGTGGACCCCAATCACCGACCACCTGACCTGCTGCTTGCTGGAAAACTTCAACAACAGTTATCCCGGTATCACTATTAATACGCTGGAAATGCCTGCTGACGACATTGAGGTAGCCGTCGGCGAAGACCGTATCGATGTCGGCATTGCTTTCACCAAACCAACCGCGATCGAATCACGATCGAGAGAAATTGAAGAACATGTGCTTTTTGAAGAAGCGCTATGCCTGGCCATCGGCAATGCTCATCCCCGTGCCGGGCAGAAGGAGCGAATGAGCGCGCAGGAATTTGGGCAAGAATCGCTGGTACTACTCAATAACAATTTTGCGCTGCGGCGCATCATAGACTGGTATTGTCTCGAGTCCAGTATTATACCGCGCATCTCGATCGAAACCGATTCGCTCAGCGTGATTATAGAAATGGTCCAGGTCAGCCCGCTCGCCACTATACTTCCCAAAAGTATTATCCAGACGCAGTGTGGGCTTTATTCGATTGTGCTGGCCCCGATATTGCCGCATCAGGCGATCACCATGATCTACCGTAAAATCGGTTACAGGAGTCCGGCCTGTCTGGCTTTTATAGAACTGACACAGAATTGGTCCACTCGCAGACTTCGGGAGTCGCCCACACGAAAGAGGAAGCCCTGTCCCCTGTCTGAGGAGTTTTATCTACACGAAAAAAATAGACCGCGGGTAAAGTCTCGATAACCAGGGCGCAACACAGAGCTGGTTCATCCTGTGGGACCGCTGGGTGTCGGTTATCTGGGGGGCCGGGTTAGTTATTACCCCACCGCATCCGCTTTGGCCACACCTGTCAGGGCACTGGGTATTGGCCCGCCTGTCACCCAATCCAGCAATTGCACCGTGTGGACTACCGGCACCCCTGTAGCAGAGCCAATCTGTACCATACACCCTATGTTGCCTGCGGCGATCGCATCTGGGGTAGTCTGCTCCAGCGTCCTGACCTTGCGTTCTTTTAACTGGCCCGAAATCTCTGGTTGCATCAGGTTATAGGTCCCGGCAGAGCCGCAACAGGTATGTGAATCTCGGGGCTCGAGTACAGTAAAACCCGCCGCCTTCAGTAGCTTCTTTGGTGTAAACCTGATCCGTTGCCCGAATTGCAGGGAACAGGTGGCGTGATAGGCAACACGCAAATCGGGTGCCACCCTGTAATCCAGCTCGATATCCGACAATACCTCGGAAATATCTTTAGCCAGCTTGGAGATCGCCACAGCTTCTTCTGCCAGCTCTTCGTTTCGTAACATATGACCATAGTCCTTGACCACAGTGCCACAGCCGCTTGTGTTGATCACTATCGCATCCAGCCCCACGCCATTCACCTCTTTCATCCAGGCACGGATGTTCCTGGCTGCTGCGGCACGGCTTTCCTCAGCCTTACCCATATGGTGCGTCAATGCCCCGCAACAGCCAACGCCTTGCGACACCACAACTTCACACCCATGACGGCGAAGAATCCGGATTGTTGCATCATTAATATCCGTGTTCAGCACCCTTTGCGCGCAGCCCGTCATCAGCGCCACGCGGCGCTTACGTTCGCCCTCTGCCGAAAATACCTGTGGTTTGTCATTCGGGCTGGGTGGCGACAGCTTGTCGGGAATAAACTCCACCATACCGCGAATTCTCCTGGGCATGGCAAAGGCCAGCGGCTTTGCAAACTGCGCCCCGCGCACCACCCGCCGAAAGCGGCCAGGATAGGGAAGGGTCTGCGCTAGTGCCCAACGCAGCACTCGATCAAACAGTGGGCGCTGATAGTTTTCCTCGATATGTTCCCGTGCATGATCCACCAGATGCATATAATGCACGCTCGACGGGCAGGAGGACATGCACGCCAGACAGGACAGGCACTGGTCAATATGTTTTACTGTTTTTTCGTCCGGCTTGCTCTCGCTCTCCAGCATGTCCCTGATCAGAAAAATCCGTCCACGCGGACTATCGAACTCATCACCCAGCACCTGATGGGTTGGACAACTGGGAAGGCAGTAGTCACACTGCAAACAGGCGCGCAACTCCTCATTGGAATAGGCTATGGCCGGCCTGGCCAGCTGTTCAGGTGTAAAATTGGTTTGCATAAGCCTATGCCATAAGACAAGGATTCATGGATATAACCGAATCTGGTGTGTCAACGAACACCGGCTTCATTCTCACAGGCCCTGTCGGTCCACATCTCACTCAAGGTGTTTCTTCTCCTTTCCCCTGATGCAGTAACGTGACCTTATGTTCCACGTGCCCGTCCATAAATACCACGGGCGCAGTGGCAGCCTGATCAATGACTACATCCACCACTGCCGGCATGTCTGAATTAATCGCATCTCTCACCGCTTTTTCGATATCCTTCGGATCTGTCACATGGACACCCCAGGCGCCCATTTCCATCGCAATATTGGCGAAATTTGTCTCTCTCCTGAACTCAGACAGCTTGTCCAAATCACGAGAAGCCGGCCAGAGGTCCTGCAATACTTGCGTTTGTAAAGCCATTGCCTGGTTGTTTAACACCACTGTGACCAGGTTGATCCTGTTCCGAACCGCCGTCTCAAGCTCAGTGAGATGATAGAAGAACCCTCCATCTCCTGTGAATACGACCACCGGCCGCTCAGGCACCGCCGTCTTGGCTCCTATTGCCGCCGGAAACGCCCACCCCAGACTCCCCTCGCAATGCAGGCAGTTCTTCCCCGCCGGAAGATCCATGAAGACGCCGGCCCATGTGCCCGCATAGCCCGTATCCGTAACAAAGAGAGTGTTCTCTGGACATGCCTTCACAAGCTCGTTCGCCAGTTGTTCCGGCCGAATCGGGATCGCATTCCCATATATGTGTGGATGCTCCCTTTCACGCCACTCCTGCAGCCCTTTCTGCGCCTTTGCCACCCATGCGCTGTGCATACCCCGCTCCCCCGAGCCTGCGACCTCCAGCATCTGCTGCAAGACCGCCCGCGCATCACCCACAAGCGGTAATACATTGGGATAGTTCGCACCGGGCTGCACCGGATTGATATCGATGTGGATGGCCCGCACACCCGGCTTCGGCATCTTCCTCATATTCGTCGTCGCCCCGCCGTGATGCCCCCCCACATAGAACACCAGATCCGCTTCAGTGATCACCTGGTCGGTCGACGGCCGCCGGTAGGAACCCGTTATACCCAGCGACAGAGGATGTTGATTATCGATGCTCCCCTTGCCACCCAGTGTTGTGGTAACCGGTATATCCAACTGCTCGGCCAGTGCCGTTACTTCCTTCCACGCACCCGAAACGACCGTCCCACGACCACAAACCATCACCGGACGCTCCGCACGGCGAAGTTCCTGGACAGCCTGTTCCACCAGATCATCGTCCGCTCGTGGACGGAATGCCGGATAGGAGAAGTAGCGCCGGTCCAGATACCGGAAATCGAATTCCGCCTCCTCCGCTTCCAGCGCGCCATCCAGGTACAGATGAACCGGCCGTGGCACCCCCGTTGTCATCTCCCTGTAGGCCTTACCAAAGAACTCTGCCATCCGGTCAATCGTCCGCACCTCTGCGTCGTACTTGGTCACCGGCCGGAAGTCCACATAGGCCTCCTGATAGGAATCACCCTGGTAACTCGAACTCGGAATGACTGGAGTCACCGCGAGCAACGGCGTATTGCTTTGCCAGGCATCCACGAGACCTGCATACAGGTTCGTCGCTCCAGGACCACCCTGCGCAAACACGATTGCCGGCTTACCCGATGCCTGTGCATAGCCGTCTGCCATATAGCCCGCGGCCTTCTCCGAGTGACACAAGACGCGCTTGATTGGATCCTCTGCCAGCTCCACAAGTGTTGGATACAGGAAAGTCGGGACAAAAAATACCGCCTTCGTGCCCGATCGGCGCACCAACTCCGCCAGGAATTGCTGGCCCTTCATTCTCCGCAGAGGCTCGCCGGGTTCCTGCTTGCCTGTGGAAGAATCTTTTAGTCTATCCGAATTTTCCACCGAAACTCCTCGTATAAGATACTCTCACAGCCCTACATGGCTATTTACGGACTATCCGCAGGCAGTCCAGCTTGCGAGCAGCCCACACGTTGCTTGCGACCTGTCCTGTAATGAAAAAATGCGGATTCTGAACCACTTACAGACCTATGTCCAATCCACGAAAACAGGGCTTTCGGTCGTTTCGGCCTTTGGGAAAGCCGAGTCTTTCTGATCTGTGGCCATTCGGATGTCCTCAGGCTCTTCCGCCCTTATGCCTCGTCGTGCACACGTCACCGCGGTTTCAGTACAGAATATGATGTCCCTATGTTGCAGGAGGCGGATCTTGCTATTGAGCCCCTTGACCAAACCGAGAATCACCCTGCGACTGATCACGATCCAGGCGAAGCTCCCGGGCCAGTTCCACCATCTGCTGATAAAGGCGCTCCAGGTCTTCATCCGGGGCATCCTGGCCGTAACGCTTTTTCACACCGTGCTCCTGCAATTGCACGTAGCGGTCAGGTTCCACGCCGTGGCGCTTCAGGCAGCTGCGGACACAGGCTAACGGGCAACCATCCAGCGCGAGAATCGCTCGGCCTGAGGCGGCCTGACTCACAAAATTTGGTACATCACCGCCCACACCGGCGATGCAGGACATCTTCGCTTCGCCGCTTCGGTCCAGATGCAGTGCCAGGGTATTGGCAAGCTGGGCGGCACTGGAGCACCCTGAGCAGCTGTAAACCAGTGGGATTTTGACGGTCTGTCGAGTCATAAAGCATTCATCCTATAAATTCTATGCTGGCTCCAGCCAACGTTCGGAAATCTCAGCCTGTAAGGTGTCGTTCGCGTACGCCTCGGGATAATCCGGCCAAAGATCTTTTTGCCTGAAAATCAGGCTGTAAAACCATTCGGGTTTATCGAGGTGACCCCAGGCCTCGTCTTCCGGAGCAGGACTTTCATAGACTAGTTCGGCCACCGTAGCGGACATACCTCGAGTGTAAGTCGGAGTCTGGGTATAAAAGACATCGGGTAAATCCCTGATCTTCACACGGTCGCCCACCTTGAACCTGGGTGGACTACCGGTCTTGCCTTTGTAACACTGGGGATCGCCCACCCCCGCAGCTATTTTAGCGTGGTAGTATATTTTGCTCATGGCGCTTTTTTACCTCATCCATCTTGTTGATCAATTCAGTAAGTGTGACATGTTCCTTATCAACCATTACCCGTGCAGCAGAAATCAGCCATCGTCCATAATAGGGCAAACTAAGGTACTGCGTCGTGCCCAGGTCTACATGCCGGCGGTGCTTTTCCACGGTGTTCCAGATGCCACGCCAGGCCAGACATTCGCAGGTCACAAAGGTATTAGCCTCCCACTCTTTTTTTTCTCCTTCTTCTCTTTCTAGCAACGAGATAGGCTCATCATCCTGTTCGCCGCCAAGGTCATGCGCCGTTCGCATACACTCTCTGAAGCGGGCGTGATCGAAGATATCTGGATTCGGCGCATGCTGCGCCGGCTTTTGTACGTTACTCGATGACATAGTCTGGAACCCTCCTTTGATCGATGCCGAACAAATCTTTTCAGGTTTTGAGAATCTGTTTATAACTGATACCTATACATAACTTACTCTACATG
>DRJZ01000110.1 GCA_011052015.1 Acidiferrobacteraceae bacterium
ATTTCTAAGTCATTGATTTATATGCTAGCTTAGAATCTTGTCACTTGTAGATCTGCGGCCGCGCAGCGGCATAAGAAACTCTGTGGTGAATAAACCCGAATAGTTATCGATGAACTCATGCGATTAGTGGCGACCTCGGCAACTGCTCCATGCGTTGCTCTACCTCCCCCATCCGTGGGGTCGTCGGCAACTGCTCCATACCCTTCCGTGTGCGCTTGCACACTACGGGCACCGAGGTCCATGGAGTCGTTGGCGTCTTGGCGGTTGACCATAATTATTCAGAGGTTCCCTAAATCCACTTCCCATAATGTCTGGTCGGCATCGTCAAACTGCTGCCACAGGTGGTCGAATCTCTGTCCCGTCTCCGGGTGTTTCAGTTCACCGGCAATCTGGGTCAGGGGTTTGAGCACGAAGGCGTAACGGTTGATGTCGCTACGAGGAATATTTAGCCCGTCCTCATGCCTCACCTCATCCCCATAGAGCAAAATATCCAGATCGAGGCTGCGGTTATCAAATTTCTTGTCCCGTCTTATCCGCCCCTGTTGCTGCTCGATCTTTGCCAGGATCGCCCTCAATTCTTCCAAGGACCGCTGCATATCAAAGGCCACCACCAGGTTATAGAACCGATGGCCCACAAAACCGACTGCATCGCTCTCATACACCCTGGAAAGGGTCAGTTCATCGAAATGCTTGCGCAGGGCATGGACGCCAGCACGAATATTGCGCTCACGGTCTATATTGCTACCCATGCTGATAAAGACGCGAGGCACTATTTACTCGGCCCCAGACTTAAGATTGCTGGCCCCTTTCCACCACCACCCCCACGTCGCGGGCACTGCGGATCGCGCCTTTCTTGTTGATGCGCACTCGACACCAGGGGATATCAAACTCCTGCCTCAATACTGTGGCAATGTTTTCACCCAGGGTCTCCACCAGTTGAAATTCGGACTGGCCAACGAACTCAACAATCCGCTTGGCCACTGTCTTGTAGTCCAGGGTATCGTCAATGTGATCGGTGGCTGCGGCCTTGGCAATGTCGGCGGCCATGTCCAGATCGATGGTCAACGACTGTTTACAACGCCGCTCCCACTCCCAAATGCCAATGACACAATCGATCTTCAAGCCATGTAAGTAGATGATATCCATCATAAAATCCTAACTGCGGGTGGGCACTATAGCCCATCATGAAAATCCTGTCTTGACGCGGGACCGCGCACCGATTCCAATGTGGCCCATGCCTACTTCGCTGCTAAACATTCTATTACCTCTGGGCGCCTATCTTGCAGGCTCCGTTTCCTTTGCCATCGTGGTAGCGCGTGTCGCCAAGCTCCAGGACCCACGGCAGATCGGATCGGGCAATCCCGGCGCCACCAATATGCTACGCCTCGGTAGCCGCTGGGCCGCATTGTTCACCTTGTTGGGCGATTTACTCAAGGGCACCTTGGCCGTGATGATCACCGGTCTGTTTACCCAGGATCCCAAGATTTTGGCGGCTGTCGTATTGGCGGTGTTCTTGGGGCATCTGTATCCGATTTATTTTGGCTTCAAAGGGGGTAAAGGGGTGGCCACCGCCCTGGGTGCCTATCTCGCTCTGAGTCCCTGGTTGGCCCTGGCCATGGTGCTGACTTGGCTTGTCGTGGCAGGAGTTCTGCGTTATTCCTCCCTAGCCGCCTTGATTGCCACCGCCCTGTCGCCTCTATATATATGGTGGCTACTCAAAGACCCGGTCTACCTGGTCATGGGTCTGGTACTGGCCCTGATCCTGTTCTGGCGACACCGCACCAATATTCACAATCTGCTCCAGGGCACCGAGACCCGCATCGGCGCGAGGTAATTCTCTCTTTGCCGCAAATCCTTTTACGGCACCTGCAAGGTCTCCAGGCTCCAACGGGGTTGTATAGAAAATCCACCCGCCTGCGTCGCCCCCGCCTGTAGTCGGCATGAACCCGCATAAGCAATCATGGCGCCGTTGTCGGTGCAGAATTCGGCCCGGGGATAATAGAGCCTGACCCCTTCAGCCGCACTGGCTGCATCAAGCCGTTGCCGCAAAAAGGCGTTGGCCGCCACCCCACCGGCCACCACCAGGCGTCGGTGTTGGGTCTGCTGCCAGGCACGACGGCACTTGATCACCAAGGTGTCTACCGCCGCCTCCTGAAAGGCATAGGCGATATCCGCTATAGTCTGCGGATTGAGGGTGTGACCTTGGGCGGTATTCAGGGTATAGGTCTTGAGGCCGCTAAAACTAAAATCCAGGCCAGGGCGATCAACCATGGGACGGGGAAATTTAAATCGCCCTCCCTGACCCTTGAGTGCCGCCACCGCCACCTGGGGTCCCCCGGGATATCCCAGGTCCAGGAGCTTGGCCACCTTGTCAAAGGCCTCACCTACCGCATCGTCAAGGGATTGGCCGAGTATGCTGTAATCACCCAGGCCCCTCACATCTGCCAATAGGGTATGGCCGCCGGAAACCAACAGGGCCAAAAAGGGATAATCCGGGGGCTCGGCTTCCAGCATAGGTGCCAACAGGTGACCCTCCAGGTGGTGTACCCCCATGGCCGGTACCCCCCAGGCCCGGGCCAACCCCTGGGCCACCGAGGCCCCAACCAATAACGCCCCGGCCAGACCCGGTCCTGCGGTGTATGCCACCCCGTCAGCCCTTTTTACCCCGGCATCCCTGAGGACTTGAGCCACCACCGGCAGCAACTTTTGAATGTGGTCTCGGGCCGCCAGCTCGGGGACCACCCCCCCATAGGCCCGGTGAAGGGCGGTCTGGGAATACAGGCTGTGGGCCAGCAAGCCCTGATCGGCGGCATAGATTGCTGCACCGGTATCATCACAGGAGGTTTCAATACCAAGAATTATCATCGAAGCTCTTTTTAATATTAGGTCCGGTCCTGAATATATAGGGCGCCCTGAATAATTTCGCCATAATTCCATCCCTAAATGGCTACAACTCAGAAGACTAAAAGGTATACAAACCGGCGCCAAATCGCTAGAATTCGCCGCTTTCTCGGGCCATGGCCCGGTTTTATCGAAATCCTATAGTGAGGTAGTCGTTGTATGCCAACGGTACGTGTCAGGGAAAACGAACCCTTTGAAGTGATTCTACGCCGCTTCCGGCGGTCCTGTGAAAAGGCCGGTATCTTTTCGGAGATCCGTCGCCGCGAATCCTACGAGAAACCCACCACAGTACGCAAGCGCAAAGCAGCGGCAGCCCGCAAACGCGAGGCGAAAAGAATCTCCAGGCAGAACGCACGCCTGGTACGGGCTTATTAGTCCGTCACTCACTGATCATCACCTCCCGTCCACCACAAACCCATGGGCGATCTCAAAGATAAAATCGGTGCTGACCTCAAGCAGGCCATGCGCGACAAAGACGCGCCACGGCTTGAGATCATCCGCATGATCTGGGCCGGCATCCAACGCCGCGAGGTGGATGAACGCATCACCCTGGACGACAGCCAGACCCTGGCGGTGGTGGAGAAGCTGGTCAAGCAGGCGCGAGATTCCATCGAACAATTTACCCAGGGTGGCCGCGACGACCTGGTCAAACACGAGTCCGCCCAATTGGCAGTGCTGCAAACCTACCTGCCTGAGCCCCTGAGCGATGACGAAATCGCAAGCCTGATCGATCAGACCATTGCCGATACTGGCGCCAGCGGCATCAAAGAGATGGGCAAGGTCATCGGCAAACTCAAGCCCAAACTCCAGGGCCGTGCCGATATGGGCAAGGTCAGTGCCCAAATCAAACAAAAGCTCGCCGCCAGTTAATTTCGTTCCCCCGTGCGGTGGCGCCGGGAATGGCGCTAAAATAGTCCCATCGTGGCCGGCCGCATCCCTAAACAATTCATTGACGACCTCATTTTGAGGACGGATATCGTCGACATCATTGATGCCGTGATCCCCCTCAAGAAGATGGGCAAAAATTACGGTGCCTGCTGTCCCTTTCACGAAGAGAAGACCCCATCATTTACGGTCAGCCCGGATAAGCAGTTTTATCACTGCTTTGGCTGTGGCGCCCATGGCACCGCTATCGGTTTCCTTATGGAATACGAACACATGGATTTCCTTGAGGCGGTGGCAGACCTAGCCTCCCGGGCCGGTCTACAGATCCCCACCACCGAGGGCGCACGCCCTGCCGTCACCCAGGATTTTACCCGGCTCACCCAGGCCCTGGAACAGGCTGACCACTTCTATCGCCAACAACTACGCCACCACCCCGAGGCAGACAGCGTCATTGACTATCTCAAGGGACGCGGTTTGAGCGGTGAAATCGCCGCTGAGTTTGGCCTCGGCTTTGCCCCGGAGGGTTGGGACAATCTGATACGGGCAGTAGGGACGGATGAAAAAATGGTGCTGGATCTCAAGATTGCGGGCCTAGTGACCCAAAAAGACGGTGGCGGGCACTACGACCGCTTTCGCAGCCGCATTATGTTTCCCATCCAGGATTACCGCGGTCGTTTGGTGGGCTTCGGCGGCCGCGTGGTGGGCGACGGCGAACCCAAATATCTCAATTCACCGGAGACACCCCTGTTCCACAAGGGCCGCGAGCTTTATGGCTTGTACAAGTCCCGCGATGAGATTCGCCAACGCAAGCAGGCCCTGGTAGTCGAGGGCTACATGGATGTAGTGGCGCTGGCCCAACATGGCATTCGCCACGCGGTAGCCAGCCTCGGCACCGCTGCCACCCGCAGCCACATGGAGCGCATCTTTCGCTACACACCGGAAGTCATATTTTGTTTTGACGGTGATCGGGCCGGCCGCGAAGCGGCCTGGCGCGCCCTGGAAAATGCACTGCCGGTACTGGAACAGGGTCGCCAGGTGTCGTTTCTATTCCTGCCCGAGGGTGAAGACCCGGACAGCATGGTACGCAGTGAAGGCGCCGAGGCCTTTTTGAAACGCATTAGCGAGGCCCAGGCCCTGCCGGACTTTTTGTTTGGGCGCCTTAGGGACGGCATCGACCTTAGCCGCATGGACGGTCGCGCCCGGTTGGTCGAACTGGCCCGCCCCCTCATGGCCAAGGCCCCCGACGGGGTATTGCGAGACATGATGGTGGATCGCTTGGCCCAACTGGCCCAGACTGACCGACTCGGACTGGGGTCCAGTGGACCCAAAACCCCGCTCCAGAGCCGCCGCCCCAGAGCTGCCGCAAGGATCAAGCGTCCGCTCCAAGGGTCCCTGGTGAGGCACGCCATCAGCCTGCTGATACAGAATCCGGATCTAGCCCATGGGGTAGATGGCCCGGAAGATCTCCAAGGCCTGGATCTACCCGGTCTGGACCTGCTCTGCAAGCTGCTCTGCGCCGCCAGTGAACGAGACGAAATCAGCACCGCAACCTTACTCGAGCAGTTTCGCGATAACGAGCACCACGGCCATCTTGAAAAACTGGCCGCCGAGCAGCATATGGTGGAGGGTGGAGCCCTGGCCCGTGAATTTCAGGACACCTTATTGCGCCTGAAGGCGCAACGGGTAGAACAATCTCTGGATCGCTTACTCGCCAAGGCCAGCCCCAATCCAGAAGACAAGAGCCGCATCAATCAACTGGTGCAACAACAAGAAGATTATAAGGCTCAATTGGCGAAGCATTAATAAACTTTGGCTAATTGAGGATTCCAGCTATAATTAGCTGTTTTGACCCGACTGATTAATATTTAACCACGGTAGCAGAATGGACCAGGACACAAAACGCACTGAATTGAAGAAGCTCATCCTGCGCGGCAAGGAACAGGGCTTTTTGACCTATCGGGAGATCAATGACCACCTCCCGGAGGACATGCACGATACGGACCAGATTGAGTCGGTGGTCACCATGATCAACGACATGGGCATCAATGTCTACGATCATCCACCCGATCCCGACACCCTGCTGCTCAAGACCGAGTCCGCCGATGAAGAGGCCGCAGAAGAGGCCGAGGCAGTACTGACCACTGCCGTGGAGAGTGAATTTGGCAGGACCACCGACCCGGTGCGCATGTACATGCGCGAAATGGGTACGGTCGACCTGCTGACTCGCAAGGACGAGATTGCTCTGGCCAAGCGAATTGAGGTCGGCATTCGCCAAAGCACTGAAGCCATGGCCGGTTGCCCCATGACCATCGGAGAGCTTCTGAATATGGCCGATAAGATCGAGGCCGAGGAGATGCGCCTCACCGATTTGATCGTGGATTTTATCGACCCCAATGCCCCGGACGAGGTACCCATCCCGGTACCGATCAAGCGGGACCAGATTGAGGCAGCCAAACAAGAAAAGAAGGAAGAAGAGGTAGACTTGGGACCCGACCCCGAGGAAGCGGTTAAACGGTTTAAGCGGATTCGCAAATACTACAATGGCCTGGTCAAAACATTGAGCCGTGGCGGCCTGAACAGTAACGAGTGCATCAAGCTACAGACCAAGCTCGCCAAGGAACTGATTGAAATTAAGTTCGTCCCTAAACAGATTGACCGCCTGTCTGAGCAGGTGCGCAATATTGTGGATCAAGTCCGGTTTCGGGAACGGGCCATAATGGAAATCTGTATAAGAAAGGCCAGAGTCCCACGTAAGGTCTTTTTGGACAGCTTTATCGGCAAAGAGACCAGCCCCAATTTGCTCAAGTCCCTGCTGAAGAAGAAACAAGGCAATAGCAATATGCTCAAAGAAAGGTCAGAGGATATTAAGGGCCTGCAGGCCAAACTGGCGCTATTGGAGCAGAGGATCGGTCTGCCCATCGGTGGACTCAAAGAACTCAACCGCCGCATGTCTATCGGTGAAGCCAAGGCACGCCGGGCCAAAAAGGCCATGGTGGAGGCCAATCTGCGTCTGGTGATCTCGATTGCCAAGAAGTACACCAACCGTGGTCTGCAATTTCTGGACCTGATCCAGGAAGGCAACATTGGTCTGATGAAGGCGGTGGACAAGTTCGAATACCGGCGCGGCTATAAGTTTTCAACCTATGCCACTTGGTGGATTCGCCAGGCCATTACCCGATCTATTGCCGACCAGGCCCGCACCATTCGTATTCCGGTACACATGATCGAGACCATCAACAAGCTGAATCGGGTCTCCCGTCAGATTCTCCAGGAGAAGGGCCGCGAGGCCCTGCCCGAAGAATTGGCGGAACGCATGGAAATGCCGGAGGAAAAAATCCGCAAGGTTCTCAAAATCGCCAAAGAGCCCATTTCCATGGAGACGCCCATCGGCGATGACGAAGACTCCCACTTGGGTGATTTCATCGAAGACAAGGCGGTACAAATACCCCTGGATGCGGCAACGGGTTCGGGCCTCAAAGGCGCCACCGTCGACATTCTCGACACCCTCACTGCCCGGGAGGCCAAGGTGCTGAGGATGCGCTTCGGCATCGGCATGAATACCGATCACACCCTGGAGGAAGTCGGCAAACAGTTCGACGTGACCCGTGAACGTATACGCCAGATCGAGGCCAAGGCCCTGCGTAAACTACGTCATCCTACGCGCTCGGACCATCTAAGAACTTTCATAGAAGGTTAAGATAAAAACCGGAACGGGCCCA
>DRJZ01000111.1 GCA_011052015.1 Acidiferrobacteraceae bacterium
AAGTATTTCCGTGCTTTTCTTCAAAAACCAATATAGCATCAGTAAGTTACGAATATATAAGTCCCGTCATTACCCACAAATTTTTCCGAAGAGCCATTTAATCTAACGCGGAATCGAAACCGGGATACCCATAGTTTGACTTCCCCATCTATCATAGAGGTAGGTGATAAGATTGACGTAACCCCATTCTATAGAATCCACCATCCTACAGGCATCTATGTGTTAACCTATCTTAGAGAAGATGGAAACAAAGAAACAAGAAGTGACTCACATAACCGCAAAACTGACATCCGGTACGGCCGTGCAACTCTCCAACGGGCGGCACGAATGGAAGGCCGACGAGCCGCCTGAAGTCGGTGGCACCGATACCGGACCGAATCCCTACGAGTTACTCTTAGGTTCTCTTGCCGCCTGTACCTGCGTGACAATTTCCTTGTACTGTCGGCACAAGAAACTCCCGCTTCACTCCATAAGCACCACCTATGATTATTTGCGTGTTCATGCCGATGACTGTAAAGACTGTGATATGCCGGACAAGGGACATATGGAAGTGATCACAAGCAACGTTCATATCGAAGGCGATTTTGATGAAGCCCAGCGCAAGCGACTTGCCCAAATCGTCGAGCGCTGCCCGGTCCATAAAACACTTGCACACGGTATCAAATTTAGGGACAACGCAACATTCGCATAACCAAAAGGAATCGGGATTATATTTTGAACAAGATACCAGGGACAGAGTTGTAGCCAGAAAAGGGGGCTAAGAAACGACTTGCACCGGGATAAAATTGCGGGTGTGCTTGATTCGATTGTCACCATCCACATAGACCAAGCGAGGCTTGAAGGCAGTCAACTCTTTTTCTTCCAGGGTGGCATAGGCGGCGACAATCACAATGTCACCGGGTTCGGCCTTGTGCGCCGCAGCACCCAACACCGAAATAATACCAGAGCCCTCTTCGGCGCGTACTGCATAGGTGCCAAAACGTTCGCCATTGTTAACGTTGTAGACTTCGATCTTTTCGTATTCACGGATATCCGCCGCATCCAATAGCAGGCCGTCAATGGCGAGAGAGCCCTCGTAGTCGATCTCGACGTGGGTGACACGAACACGATGTAACTTGGCGCGCAGTAGAGTTCTTTGCATGATGTAATCTAGATTGCGATGGAGACGGCCGGGGGGCTAACCCAGGGTCCATTTGAGCACGGCTCAATGCCTATATACCTGATTATCGCCTGTTAATCGGATGGTTTCAAATTAACCTCAAGATTGTCTATGAGCCGCGTCTTTCCTAGTTGCGCCGCTGCCAGGATCACCCATTCTTGGTCACCGGTTTGGGGTACACCTAAATCCCCCTGTCGACGCACACTAATATAGTCAGGATCAAAACCGAAGCCCTGCAAGCGATCCCTTGCCTGACTCTCTATACCAGCCAAGAAGTCACCAGCATAGGCGCCCTGCTCTGAGATTTGACCCGCCATCCAGCCCAAGGTTTCATAGAGCTTGGGGGCAATGGCCCTCTCGGCTTCACTGAGGTAGCCATTACGGGAACTCAACGCCAAGCCATCGGCGCCCCGAACCGTATCGACCCCGATAACCTCAATGGGCATACCCAGGTCCGCCACCATAAGCCTGATCAATAGCCATTGCTGGTAGTCCTTTTTGCCAAACACCGCGGCCTGAGGGGCCACCAGATTGAACAGGCGATTGACCACAGTAGTGACACCACGAAAATGACCCGGACGTGAGGCTCCACAAAGTATAGCCCCCAATTCGGGGACTTCCACTGTGGTATGGGCCTCGACCTCGCGTGGATAGATGTCGGATATATCGGGCATAAACACAAGGTCCACGCCGCAGTCTTTGAGCTGCGCAAGATCTTGTTTCTCAGTTCGCGGGTAGCTCTCAAAATCCTCCCCAGGGCCAAACTGCATGGGATTAACATAGACGCTGGCCACCACCCCATCACCGTAACGCCGCGCCTCGGTCATAAGGTGGAGATGACCGTCATGCAGGTTACCCATGGTGGGCACAAATACCTTGCGCGCACCGCACCTATCAAAATTTTCCAATGCGGCGTTCAACTCGGAAAGATTTCGGGCTACATCCATAGTCGCTGCTATCCCATTAACACCCTCTCTCTCAGGGAGAAGGTTGGGGCGGGGGGTTATAATTGATAACAAATTGTTTCATATATCCCCTCATCCTAACCTTCTCCCTCGGGGAGAAGGGATAGTCATGCTAGTCGTAACTGTGTTCCGGCCCCGGAAAACTACCGGACTGCACGGCTTTAACATAGGCTTGCACTGCGGCCTCAATGCTGTCCTGGCCCTGCATAAAGTTTTTGCTGAACTTGGGACTGGGTTTGGGATACAGGCCCAACATATCCTGAAGCACCAACACCTGACCGTCGCAATGGACCCCGGCGCCGATACCAATGGTGGGGATGCTGAGAGATTCCGAAATCGTCCTGGCCAACTCGGCGGGCACCGCCTCCAGCACAATGAGACCGGCCCCGGCCTGCTCCAGGGCAAAGGCGTCGGCAATAATGGTGGCGGCGGAAGAGTCATCTTTACCCTGGACGCGATAACCGCTGAGTTGATGCACCGACTGTGGCGTGAGCCCCAAGTGACCACAAACGGGGATGCCCCGCGCCACCAAAAATGCGACCGTATCCACCATCACCGCGCCGCCTTCCAGCTTGACCACCTGGGCGCCCCCCTTGGACATCAGGCGGCTCGCGCTGCGTAATGCAGCCTCGGGGCTCTCCTGATAGCTCCCAAAGGGCAGGTCCACCACTTGTAGGGCACGACTGCTCCCCCGGGCAACACAACCGCTGTGGTAGATCATGTCTTTCAGGCTCACCGGCAAGGTGCTGTCATGGCCCTGCATCACCATACCCAATGAATCGCCTACCATGATAATGTCCACACCCACCCGATCCAACAAGCTGGCAAAGCTATAGTCATAAGCGGTGAGGCAGCTAATGCGCTCGCTAGCCTGCTTCATATTGCAAAGTGATTCGACGGTGACTGATTTCAAAGGGGGCTCGCCATGGGGTTGAAAAAGTGTCTGCCGTTACGGACTTTATCGATATAGTCTAACAAAACCTTGAAGTCTTCGTCGCTGTCTACAAAGTTAATTTCGGTGGCATTTATGATCAACAAGGGCGCCGCAGTATAACCATGAAAGAACCGGGTGTAGGCCTCCACCAGATTTTCCAAATAACTTTCGTCCATGCCCTGCTCGTATTGGACGCCACGACGCCGTATACGCTCCCGAATGGTCTGAACCGGGGCCTGCAAATAGACCACTAAATCAGGCACCGGCATCCGCGGACTCAGATTGGCATAAACCCGATCGTAAAGGCGCAATTCATCATCATCCAGAATGAGACGGGCGAACAGACGATCCTTGTCCAACATGAAATCCGATACCCGGCCGGGACGAAACATATCGCCCTGGTTGATTTGCTCCAGTTGCT
Source organism: Acidiferrobacteraceae bacterium (assembly GCA_011052015.1). Taxonomy (GTDB): domain Bacteria; phylum Pseudomonadota; class Gammaproteobacteria; order HyVt-429; family HyVt-429; genus HyVt-429. The sequence continues at coordinate 3,480 of DRJZ01000111.1, forward strand.
GGGCGCGCTGAAAAAGAAAAAATAGCTGGGTGGGCAGGGCAAACTGCCTTCTCGATTCATAAAACCGCTCGAGAAAGGGATTGTCTTCAGGTCGCTCGAGTAAGAGTTCCCCCGCGTAGGCATCCGCCAGACGCCGGGCAAGACTGGTCTTGCCCACACCGATGGGGCCTTCCACCACGATGTAGCCGTTGCGGCTCAACACAGACTGGGGTATGTCTAGCGACGTGACAGACAATGATTGAACCCCCTCATAGTTGGCGATGGGTGGTAATATTTTTCATTACAGAATTTATAGTTACTCTCAAGACGTCCAACTCTCCGGCGACAACGCGCGCTCGATCCGCTGCGGAGGGCAAGCGTCCAAAAGTGCCGATACGGTTTCCAAACCCGGCACCCTGATATTTTTGGCGATCTCCGCAAGAGGATACAGCACAAAGGCCCGTTGGTGCAGCCTGGGGTGGGGTATCTCCAGTTTGTCCTGGCTAATAATTTGTAAACCATACAACAACAGATCCAAATCCAGGGTCCTGGGGCCATCACGCAGTCCATCGCGGATCCTGCCTTGCCGATCTTCAATCATCTGGAGTTCTGCTAGTAAATCCATGGCGGGCAAGTTTGTGCCCACGCAGCAAACCGCGTTAGCAAAGTCGGCCTGGTCTTCAAAACCCGTCGGCGCGGTCATATAGAGCGAAGAACAATCCAGCAGTCGGGTCCCCGACAAGCTCGCTAAAGAACGGCGGGCCCGTTGTAACTGCGCCACCGGATCATCAAGATTGCTGCCCAATCCGATATAGGCCTTGACCTCGAACTGGTCACCCGCATCGCTAGTGGGGACTGGCATGCTTGCGTTTACGCGGGCGACGGCGTTTGCGTTGCCCCCCTGAAATCTGGTTGACCATGCGTTGCCTTTCCTCGTGATCGACCTCCTGAAACCGGGTCCACCATTGCGCCAACTCAGGGTCTGCTTCACCGGATTCTGCGCGCAGTAATAAAAAATCATATCCGGCTCGAAACCGTTTGTGCTCAACCAAATTGAACGCGCGTCTTCCCGCGCGGCGCTCGAGACGTGCCTGCATGGCCCATATCTCACGCATGGGAAAGCTAAACCGTTTGGGGATCGCCACATAACGCTGTTGGTCCCGTAAGACACCCTCGGCGGCATACTGCAAGTTGGTCAGCCAGCTCCCACCCTCGTCCATGAGGTACTGCGCCTCCAGTCTCACCGGCTCCCAAAGCACTGCGGCAAACAAAAAAGCGGGTGTCACCGGCTTGCCCTCATTGATCCTGGAATCCGTATTGGCCAAGGCACGGGGTAACAGGGTGAGCGGAAAATGTTCTTCCTCAATCTCCAGGCCTTGATCGGTCTGTGGAAACAGTTGCTCAAACAAATGGTACTGGCGCAACAATTCGTAGGTCTCTAGCGCATAGCCCCCATGAAAAAGCTTAACCACCTCTTCAAACAATCGTGCCGGGGGCACATCCTGCAGCAGGGACGCCAACTCCCGAAGCGGCGCTGCGGTATCTTTTTCCAAACGGAAACCCAGCTTGGCAGCAAATCGAATGGCCCGCAACATTCGTACCGGATCTTCACGATAGCGGGTGTCTGGATCGCCGATGATGCGCAACACACCCTTGCGTAAATCCTCCATGCCATTGACGTGGTCGATCACCGAGGCATCACGGCTGTCAAAATACAGGGCGTTGACCGTAAAATCCCGGCGGCGGGCATCTTCTGCCTGGTTGCCGTAGAC
>DRJZ01000112.1 GCA_011052015.1 Acidiferrobacteraceae bacterium
TTGGCTCCCCAGCCCGGGCTCGAACCAGGGACAAGCTGATTAACAGTCAGCTGCTCTACCAACTGAGCTACTGGGGAATAACGGAACGCGGATGGTACTGAGGCCCGGCGGGGGGGTCAAGCCGGATTGCCTATCCTGGCGGACAGGTTAGGGCATCACCTCCTGCTTTGAGATGGCTGGTCCGAACCCGTCCGGTACGGTGAAGGATGATGGCGCGGGCCTTAGAGGCTCCCCGGTCATCGCAGAAGGTAAAGGTGCCGTTGCGATTCCAGGTCCAGCCAGTGGGGTAATAGGATAGATTACGGGACGAGCCGAAGGCGCGAAAGCGTATATCGAGGCCAGTACTCAGGGCGTCATGTTGACGCACTATGGTTTCATCCTCGTCCACTTTACGGTTGACGTTGGGGTCCTTGAACACCAGCCAGCCCACCTCCCACTGGGGCGTTGAGCCGCACTGTCGGCCGTCGCGGCTCTGGCAGACGGTGATGACTTCAGCATTGCTGATAGCCAGTGTTCTGGCCAAGTGCAGGTCATGGACCAACTCGTTCATGTTTGCACTTAAGCGCGCACTTAAGATGGCGTCCCGAAAGTCGGGCGCAGCGATTGCCAACAGGATGCTGGCAATACTCAAAGTGAAGGCCATTTCGATCAGGGTATAGCCGAGCGGACGGGAAAGGCGTTTTGAATCTGCCGCTTTGCAGGCCGTATGATAGGTGCCGTTTCCACGGCGAGTATAAAGACCTAGGGGTTCCATGGTCACCTCCTTGTGCCATGTCGGATATTTTTAACGAAAGATGTGGATCTGGGCGAAGATCCCGACCGGGCATCCTGGCCCAGAGTCGCCATGGGCCGAACAGGCGCCACGAGCCCGGTAATTATACCTTAATCAGCGGGGACTTCTATTGATTCCCTCACCCTTCGGGAGCGCCCTAGGGCAAAAGGGTTGGGGTGAGGGGAGAAAAGCGCAGTAATCCCTCCCTCATCCTATCCTCCTCCCGTTAGGGAGAAGGGACCCAAAGATACGTGGGGGGCGCACTATTTCCGGCCGGGTCGGTAATAAGAAGTTACCAACCCAGGGACCCGGCGCGACGGAAGTGAAATTTTACCCACAGAACACCCTCAAAACTGGTGCGAAAGTAGATTCGCCCAGGCTCATCAATGATGTCGATACCCGGTGCGGCGCCGGGTAAGATGTCTTCAAGTATCAACAGGTCCTTTGGATAGTCGATGCGCATGGCCACGGTCATGGGGGAAAAACCATCAAACAATCTAAACAGAAAGGGGCCAACGGTCAGGGTATAGCTATCGGATGCCTTGTCGTGGTGCAGGATGCGGTTTTCGCTGGTTAGGCACAACTCTGCTTCCTCTGCAATCTCCTCCAGTTGCACGGTGTTATCTTCTACCCAGGACTTGCCGATGTTTACCGAGCGGGTAATGTTGAGAGCTCTTACTTTGCCCTTGCCAAACACAATCTGCACCGCGTCTCCCCACCAGTTCATATGGGTCAGGCACTGGCTATTGTTTACCCAAAATGAGTTAAGTGAATCGGTGCTTAATCGCAGCGTTTTGCTGTGCAGGGGGATGGGTTGATCTGGGAGTTCGGTGAGGATGCGGAGATCGCCACTGTTGATGGACTCGAAGTCTTCTGAGTCGGCCTGAGCACCCATGCTCAGTAGTAGACTGATGGCAATCAGGTGTGTGTATACTCGCTTCACGAGCTACTCCGATCTAGGTTGCAAACAGCGTCTCCATGCGGTCAAGGGCAGTGTTGAGTTGTTCCATGCTGGTGGCGTAGGATAGTCGTAGATGACTCTCGGCTCCAAAGGCAGAGCCTGGGACCAGGGCAACTTCAATCTTGTTTAGGATATATTCGGCCAATTCCACGTCGTTGTTAATGTTCGGCTGCCTGGATATAGCATCGCGCACCAACGGAAACGCATAAAATGTTCCCAGTGAGGGCAAACAGTGGAATCCCGGTATGTTGTTGAGTCTGGCCACAACCCGATTATGGCGTTCACGAAAGGCCGCGAGCATGGGCCCCATGCAGGACTGATCTCCATTAAGAGCGGTGACCGCTGCGGCCTGGGCCATTGAAGCCGGGTTGGAGGTGCACTGGGATTGGATCTTTTTCATGGCCCCAATCAGTTCTTTGGGTCCGGCGGCATAGCCGATACGCCAACCGGTCATGGAATAGGCCTTGGAGACACCGTTGAGGACGATGCTGCGGTCATAGAGGTCCGGGCAGGCCATGAGAATATTGCAGAACGGTTCGTCTGCCCACAATATATGTTCATACATGTCGTCGGTGGCGATAATCACTTGTGGATGTTTGTGCAGCACATTTCCCAGGGCCTCCAGCTCACCACGGCTGTAAACGCTTCCGGTGGGGTTGGATGGGCTATTGATGACCACAAGGCGGGTGTTAGTGGTGATGGCGGCATCTAATTGCTCTGGCGTGATCTTAAAGCCCTGGTCGATACCGGCATGGATAAAAACAGCTTGGGCATCGGCCAGTTGGACTATGTCGGGGTACGATACCCAGTAGGGCGCCGGGATCACGACCTCATCGCCGCTGTTCAGCATGGCCTGGGCCAGATTAAAGAAACTGTGTTTGCCACCAACGGACACCAGGATTTGGTCCTGTGTATAGTCGAGACCATTGTCGCGGTGCAGCTTATCGATAATGGCTTGTTTGAGCACGGGGGTACCGTCTACAGCGGTATATTTGGTGTCGCCCTGCAAGATGGCGTCGATACCCGCCTGCTTGATGTGATCGGGGGTGTCAAAGTCCGGTTCACCGGCGGCCAATACGATAATATCCCGGCCAGCGGCCCTGAGTGCCTTGGCGCGACTGGTGATGGCGAGAGTTGGGGAGGGCTGGATACGGCCGACACGCTGGGAAAGTTTCATTGAGATTTTTCTATTAGAAGAGTCCTGATATTAATATCGAGTAATATACCTGTAACTTGAGTCTGAACCCAAACAATGCTTCATAATTTCACGCTAAAGAGTGACTATACCCCTGCCGGCGACCAGCCTGCGGCCATCGAAGCCCTGATCGCAGGTCTGGGCCACGGTGAGGCCTGTCAGACCCTGCTCGGCGTCACCGGGTCGGGCAAGACCTTCACTATTGCCAATGTGATTCAAGCGGTGCAACGGCCAACCTTGATCATGGCGCCCAACAAGACCCTGGCAGCCCAGTTGTATGCCGAGATGCGGGAATTCTTTCCCCATAATTCGGTGGAGTACTTTGTTTCATACTATGACTACTATCAACCTGAGGCCTATATGCCCGCCAGTGACACCTTCATTGAGAAGGACGCGGCCATCAATCAATACATCGAACAGATGCGCCTGTCCGCCACCAAGGCCATCCTGGAACGTCAGGACGTTATCATCGTGGCCACCGTGTCTGCTATCTATGGTTTGGGTGATCCCGATGCCTATCATGGCATGATTCTGCACCTGCGTCAGGGCGCGATTATGGATCAGCGTGATATTTTGCGTCGGCTGGCGGAGATACAGTACACCCGCAATGATGTTGAGTTGCGCCGGGGGATGTTTCGGGTCCGGGGTGATGTGGTGGACATCTACCCGGCGGATTCCGACCATCTGTGCATCAGAGTCGAGTTGTTCGGCGATGAGATCGAACGCCTGAGTGAGTTTGATCCCCTGACCGGGGTGGTGGAAACCACCCTCACCCGGACTACGGTCTATCCCAAGAGTCACTATGTCACCCCCCGGGAGACTATTTTAAAATCGATTGATGAAATCAAAATCGAATTAAAGGAACGGCTTGCGGTGTTGCGTAGTGTGGACAAACTGGTGGAGGCCCAACGTCTGGAGCAACGCACCCAATTCGACCTGGAAATGATGCGGGAGTTGGGATACTGCAACGGCATCGAGAACTACTCGCGCTATTTGTCCGGGCGGGCCCCCGGCGAACCGCCACCGACCTTGATCGACTACCTGCCAAAAGGTTCGTTATTGGTGCTGGACGAGAGTCACGTCACCGTGCCTCAAACCGGCGCCATGTATAAGGGTGATCGGTCCCGCAAGGAGACCCTGGTGGAATACGGCTTTCGTCTGCCTTCGGCGTTGGATAACCGCCCCCTGCGTTTCGATGAGTTCGAGCGTCTCATGCCCCAGACGATTTTTGTATCGGCTACCCCGGGTCATTACGAATCCGAACGTGCCGGGGCGGTGATAGATCAAGTAGTGCGGCCCACGGGCCTGGTGGACCCGGAGGTGGAAGTGCGGCCGGTAGCCACCCAGGTGGATGATGTGTTGTCGGAGATCAATAAGCGTGTGCCCCTCAAAGAGCGGGTGTTGATCACCACCTTGACCAAGCGCATGGCCGAAGACCTTAGCGAATATCTCGACGAACACGGGGTCAGGGTGCGTTACCTACACTCCGATATTGATACCGTAGAGCGGGTGGAGATTATCCGCGACCTGCGTGCCGGAGAGTTTGATGTACTGGTGGGGATCAACCTGCTCAGGGAAGGTCTGGATCTGCCGGAAGTATCTTTGGTCGCCATCCTCGATGCCGATAAAGAAGGTTTTTTGCGTTCCACCCGGTCTTTAATCCAAACCATGGGCCGGGCGGCGCGAAACATTAATGGCACGGCCATTATGTATGCCGATCGGGTGACCGATTCCATGCGGCGGGCCCTGGACGAGACCGATCGGCGCAGGACAAAACAGCAGGCCCACAATGAGGCCCATGGGATTACCCCCAAGGGTATCGAAAAGGCGGTGTATGATCTCATCGACGGCGCCAGTCATGTCATACCTGGGGCAGGTTACCAACGGCGTGGTCGTGGAGCCCGTTTAAAAGCGGCGGAAGAAGAGGCAAATTATGCGAGTATGGAGCCGGGGAAATTGGCGCGGTTGTTGAAGAAGATGGAGAAGGAAATGTACAGTCATGCCACCAACCTGGAATTTGAAAAGGCGGCAGCACTACGGGATCGGATCGAGGGTATTCGGAAGAATAGTCTTGGCCTGGCCCAAGAATTGGCCGAGTCGTGAACGGGTGATCAATGATTTCAATTGATCCCGAAAGTCTTAATATGCTAACGTTCGCGTCCTCTTCAGGCGCGTAGCTCAGTTGGTTAGAGCACCACCTTGACATGGTGGGGGTCGTTGGTTCGAATCCAATCGCGCCTACCAA
>DRJZ01000113.1 GCA_011052015.1 Acidiferrobacteraceae bacterium
AACTTTTTAGATATTACTGAACGAAAATGGGCAGAACGAAAATTCGGGGCCATGTTCGACGCCATTCCAGATGCAGCGATATTTGCTGACAAGCAACACCGGATCGTGACATGCAACCCTGCGGTTTACGAAATGTTCGGTTACAGTGAGCAAGAGCTGACCGGCAAGACTGTTGAGATACTTTATGCTGACAAACAAGATTTTATAGATCAGGGGAAACAACGCTACCATAACGGAGTGAAAACAAGCAAAGGGACCTATGAGCTCAAATATAAGCGCAAAGACGGCAATACATTTTGGGCCGAATCTAATGGGACTCCAGTCAGGGATGCCAATGGAAGCGCTATCGGTTTCATCAGTCTGTTCCGTGATATCACCGAGCGTAAGCAGGAGGAAAAGGGTCTGAAAAGGACCAATCAATCATTGCGGGCGCTTAGTGCGTGTAACGTGGCCTTGGTAAGGTCAGGGAGTGAGACGGAATTGTTAAACATGGTATGCCATATTATTGTGAATATTTCAGAATACCGGCTGGCCTGGGTGGGTCTTGCCGAGCACGACGAAGCGAAAACCGTCAGAGCCGTGGCACAAGCAGGTTACGATGAAAGTTATCTCGAGTCTCTGGAGCTAAGCTGGGCCGATACGGAAAAGGGACAAGGCCCCACGGGGGTTGCGATTCGAACCGGCAAGGCTAATATTATTCACAATATTTTTGAAGATTCCCGCTTTGTACCATGGCGTGAGGCGGCTCTAAAGCGGGGATATCGTTCGTCTATTGCGCTGCCGCTCAATGACAAAGGACAGACATTCGGAGCACTGAACATCTATGCGTGCGAAGGTGATGCCTTCTCTGAAGATGAAGTAGCATTCCTTCAGCAACTGGCCGACGATCTGTCGTATGGTGTTGTGGTTTTACGCTCACATCAGGAACGTCGTCAATTAAACATACAACTTCGACAAGCACAAAAGATGGAGACGATTGGCCAGCTTACCGGCGGTATCGCCCACGACTTCAATAATATTCTTGCCTCAATTCTTGGCTTTACCAGCTTGGCTTTGCAGCGTTTTGTGAGTGATGATCAGCCAGAGCTTCGAGAGTATCTCAATGAAGTTTCTCAAGCGGGCGAGCGGGCACGTGATCTGGTGAGCCAGATGTTGGCCTTTAGCCGAACCGGTAGCAGCACGGCAAGTCAGTTACCGTTAGCGCCTATGATAAAGGAGGCGGTTAAAATGTTGCGGGCCACACTGCCTTCAAGTATCGAACTGTCCGGTCAGTACGCTACGGATGCCCCGGCAGTGATGATGAATCCAGTGCAATTGCAGCAAGTTCTGATGAATATGTGTATTAACGCCCGGGATGCAATTGGCGATAAGGGGCGTATTGATATCCGGGTGCGCCGGGTTTGTATTAATAATGGTGATAAACATACTGAGCAAGTCTCACCAAACGATGCGGCACTACGCCACAGTTGTGATGCCTGTCATAATGAAATCGAGCCAGGAGATTGGGTAGAATTATCTGTGTGTGATACTGGTGCCGGGATAAGGGGTGATGAGTTGGAACGGATCTTTGAGCCATTTTTCACCACCAAAGACGTGGACAAAGGAACCGGCATGGGTCTATCGATGGTGTATGGCATTATTCACCAGCATGAAGGTCACATCCTTGTCGATACAAAGCTTGGGGCCGGGACAACTTTTCGATTGTTATTACCTGTCGCAGAGGATGGGCCAATGCATAAATCGGATATTGAGTTAGATGCCAGCCCGAAAGCTGGAAGTTTGAATGCTGCCCGCATACTCATCATCGACGATGAAGAATCCGTCGCCAGGTTCATGGGGAGTCTGTTAGAGAGTCGTGGCGGGAAGGTTACGGTATTGACAGATAGCCAAGCGGCATTGGATTTATTTTTTCAAGACCCAACGGCTTTTGATCTCATCATTACCGACCAGACCATGCCGTGTCTGACGGGTGTGGAGTTGGCGCAGAAAGTATTGGCGCTGAGGCCTGAACTACCCATGATCCTGTGTACCGGCTACAGCGAACAAGTGGATGAGGCAAAAGCCATGGCCTTAGGTATTCGGGGCTATCTGACCAAACCAATGCAAATCAAGACACTATTTAATATGGTTGTCGAGTTGCTTGCTATATAAAAAGGGTGGGCACTTGTGCCCACCGTGTAGTGACCAAATATTCTGATAATGCCATTGCGGATTTAATTGCGTAGGCATAAATGCCCACCCTGCATGGAAGGATTGGGCTAACACATCTCTTTTAGCTGCGTTCCACTCACGTTCCACGCTGGTTCCAGTAGATGCTCTGTCGGCCCAGTCTTAATCTGACATCCAGGGTATCTTCGTGCCCCAGTCATATGCAAAAGTCTTGCATTACTGTCGGTTTTCGCATGTAAACGAGATTGATCTCCAGGATAATTAATCGTTTAAATTCTGGCAGCACGGTTGCATTGCTGTGTGACAACACGCTCGATGCGTTGCAGTGACGGATAATCACCGTATTGCGCTTCAAACAGTGCCTTTGTTTTAGCGATTTGTTCCAGTAAAGAGGCCGCAGTATCTTGTAGTAGTCGGCCCAGGAAACGTGGTCCCACGTCACATTGTCTGGCAAGCGCATCCCAGTGTGCTGTAGTGATTTGCCCTGGGTCTCTTTGCCCACCGATATCAAAGGCGAGATGGTAATCGATGCGTTCGATGGCGCGCGTACAGACCAGATCATAGAAGGGAGACAGACGAATCTCGCCGTTTTGTAAATACAGTAGTGACAGGTTCTTGGCATGGCCATCCGAGTTGCCGGCCAGGACATTAAAAATCTGCCAGCGCAGCAGGTTTTGTGTATCGATGGCGGGATCAGTCGAGGCATCCTGCAGCAACTTGTAGCAGCCAGCAAAGGTCGGGCCGCCGTATTCCTGGTATTTTTTTTCGTGCCCGTATCCCAAGGCCTGGCAGAAGTCTTCCTGGTGCAGACGTTGCACTTCACCGCGTTCATCCCATACGCGATCATAGCGCTCAATTTGCGCATAGAAACGCTTTTCAATGGAATGCAATTCAATATCGACTACGGGCAAGCCGATTTGTTTGGCCAACCAGATGGTAAACGTCTCATAGGCCGGCAGATGACGATAGTCCGTCAACTCAAATTTCAAGATATGACTGGAGGGTGCTTCGCCCTCGGGGAGGAAATAGTGACCGTCCCGGATCAACACAGGACATTTATTCTGTGCCCCGGCCAGTGATAGCCTGGGTCGTTTATCCACGGGCCAGGCCGCATAGATATGGCCACGCTGGGCTATCAGTCTGGCCAATTCCTTATCCGGGAGTGGACGGTAACTTCGACCTTCTGACGGCTCCCGCTCCACAGACAGGATAGATATTGCGCCAGCGCACTCGCCACCGATGGCACGCAACAAGTCAAAATCGGTATTGGAAATTTTCAGATCACGAACAATGTGATCCCGAACACCGCCCTCGGGCAACAGGTTGGCAAAAAAATGATGAGCAACGCTGGCATCACAGGAAAAGTCTTCTGTTGTGAGTGGGAGTGATCGTGAGACAGCAAAGCCGCCGGTACTGATCCAATCTGGCTCATAACGAAATCCAATGCTGCCGACCGGATTGCGCCACAAGTATCCCACCAGGCGATCTTTAAACCAGACATTGAGCGCATCCGGGTCGATCATGATTTATCCGTCCTGGTTTTTGTACTTCCTCTTGGCTGAACGATGACGTCCAGGCCCAGGGTCCGCAAGGCCTTCAGGATTTTCCCGATCTCGGCGGTCTCCTTGCCGCGTTCGAACTCGGATAGAAACCGTGTACTCAGGTTACCGAGTCCGGAGACTGTTTCGAGTGTCAATCCTTTACCTTTACGGTGGGCGCGCACCAGATGGCCGAGGTCTTTAGCCGTCTGGATCCGCCCGTAAGTGATATCGTTCTTTGTCATATTTGCAGCCCAATAATTATATCGTACGGTAAAAAATAGCACTGAGTTTGGCACGAATCAAGAAAAATATCCTGTACGTGATAAATATTGTATTGAGCAAGAAATAATTCAAAATATATCACGTACGGTATAACTATTGGGCCCATGTCATAGGCAAAAGCCCCATGCTACCGACCTGTAATTCGCCTAGGAGTCTGTCGGATTTAAGCGTACCGAATAAGGATAGATCGTGAGAGCGAAGCGAACCACGATCTTATCCTGTAGTTTGGACAAGCCCGTTAATGATTCCGGCTCTATATGTGGCTCTTCCCCTGATCGAGTGGGTAGATTACCGTATGGGGCATGAGAGACAAAGAGCTATATAGACAGATATTGGGCATTCAGACGCCGTGGGAGGTGTCTGATATTGAACTGGACATCAAGGCGGGCGAGGTCAAGGTTTATGTGGAGCAAAAATCTGGAGCCAAGCAGACATGTCCTAAATGTGGGGCCCGTTGCCCCGGTTACGACAAGCGCCGCCGACAGTGGCGGCACTTGGACACTTGCCAGCTCAAGACCCTACTGGTGGCCGACCTGCCCCGGGTCCAGTGCGCGGAACATGGCGTAGTGTCCGTACATGTACCCTGGGCGGAGCTGGGTTCGGGGTATACCGCGTTGTATGAGGCGCTGGTGATTGACTGGCTCCATGAGGCTTCAATCCAAGCGGTGTCACGTCAATTGTCATTAAGCTGGAATGCGATCGATGGCATCATGCAGCGAGCGGTTAAGCGCGGGCTGGCGCGCCGCCAAGTGGAGTCACCGAAACGCATTGGCGTAGATGAAACCTCCTTCCGCAAGGGGCACGATTACGTCACCATTGTATCGGATGGTAAAGAAGGTGCTGCATGTGGCGGACGAGCGTAAGAAAACCAGCCTGAAAAGCTATTACGATACGTTGAGTGACACACAAAAGGCAGAAATTGAGAGCATATCGATGGATGAGTAGCTGAACCGGACAATGACTCGCAGTAAACACAAATGGATTTTCCCCGCACGCTTCCGAACCCGCGCCTACGGTTGGAATGCATCGAGACTGGCCTGTCAGCGCCTGCGGGAAGCCGTTTCCGAAATAAAAAAGGTTGCGAAGAAAGATCCGGTTCTTGGCGCGGAGGGTGTGGTTCGTCTGATGAAGAAACTTTGGCCGGCGCTGGAGCACATAGACACTTCCAGCGGCGCACTGGGGTCGGCCGTCTACAAGGCGCTGGATACGTTGATCCCGATCATCGTCGAAGCACCCGCTGACGACAAGACCCGCAGCAAATGGCTCGACCGGCTCTGGCAGGCCATGGCAGATGATGGTGTCGATTACCTCAGCCTGGTCGGTGACCGATGGGGTGAGATCTGTGGCTCGGTAGAGGTCGCCGGGAAATGGGCCGATGATCTGGTTTCCACGTTGCGGTTCTGTTGGTCCGATCCGAATCCAGGCCACTATTTCCACGGCACGACGGCATGTTTGTCCTGTTTGCTGGTGGCCGGGCGGCACCAGGAGTTACTTGAACTGTTGGAATTGGATCGCCACCCCATGTGGCATTACCGGCGCTATGGTGTCGAGGCGCTTTTGACTTTGGGCAAGAAAGCGGACGCTGTCCAGTATGCTGAGGGCTCACGAGGATTGAACCAGCCAGATTCCGTGATCGACCAGGCTTGTGAGGAGATCCTGATCTCGTCCGGTCTGCATGAGGAGGCCTATCAGCGCTACGGATTGAGCGCCGCAGTGGGCAATTCTTATATCGCCCGGTTTCGCGCGGTCGCAAAGCACTATCCCATGAAGGACAAGTTACAGATTCTGTCTGATCTCATTGCCACTACACCAGGAGAAGAAGGCAAGTGGTTTGCCACGGCCAAGGAGATCAAACTTTTTGATCTGGCGCTGGAGCTCGCCAACCGGAGCCACTGTGATCCGAAAACGCTGACGAGGGCGGCGAGGGATTACCTCGACACGGAGCCGGTATTTGCCCTCGGTTCCGCAATGGCTGCCCTTCGTTGGTTGACTGAGGGCTGGGGTTACGAAGTGACCAGCGCCGATGTTCTGGAGGCTTATGATCGGGCGATGGATGCGGCATTCAGGTTGAATAAAGTTGACGATGTGGCCGGTCAGATTCGGCAACTTGTTGAGTCGAAAGAGAGTGCGTCAATGCAGTTTGTTCGACTGGCTTTGCATGGAAGGATGCGCACGCATTCGTCATCGGTTAACGAGATCTATGAGAGCAAATTATGAACACTGAACATGCGGCTTTGGGAAAGAAAACCACCGATCTGCGCTCCACCCACGTTCCACAAAAGCGACAATCAGAGACAATGAGTGACAACGAAACAGAAAATTTGAGAGAAGAAAAACACTGTAAATACAGCATCTTTGGCGGTTTCTGATGGTCTGTGATAGTCTAGCGACATGGTGCCGAGGAGAGGACTTGAACCTCCACGGGGTTGCCCCCACTAGCACCTGAAGCTAGCGCGTCTACCAATTCCGCCACCTCGGCATGTGCTGGCTCGGCACCATACTCACTAACTGCTTTACATGAGCCCCGAGCGGGCCGGACTCTACCGGACAGACTGATTCCATGTCAAACCCAAACAAGGATGCACCTGTCGACCCCATGATCGACAGGGAAACCCGTACCTATAAATTCCCCGTACCCAGCCGTGAGATGGTGCTGGACCACCTGGGCGCCATAGGCGAGCAACAAGCCTTTAAGGAAATCTGCCGGGCACTGGCTGTGACCGGCGAACGGGATATCGAGGCTTTCGGTCGCCGCCTGCGCGCCATGGAGCGCGATGGGCAACTGTTCAAGAACCGCCGCGGACGCTATGGGGTGGCCGCCAAGATGGACATGATCTGTGGCCGTGTTATGGGGCACGCGGATGGCTTTGGCTTTTTGATTCCGGATGAGGGTGGCGAAGATCTCTTCCTGGCGCCTCGGGATATGCGCCAGGTGTTGCACGGTGATCGTGCCATGGCGCGTGTGGTGGGGGTGGATCATCGCGGACGCAGGCAAGGCGCCATCGTTGAGGTGCTGGAGCATCACCACCACAGCATTGTCGGCCGCTTGATCAACGAGAACGGTATGGACTTTGTGGTCCCCGATGACAAACGCATTACCCAGGATATTTTGATCCCCCCCGGTGAGAGAGGTGACGCGCAACACGGGCAGATAGTGGTGGCCCGGATTGTGGCTCAACCCAGTCGGCGTAGTCGGCCGGCGGGACGGATTAGTGAGGTATTGGGCGACCATATGGCGCCGGGTCTGGAAGTGGAAATCGCCATACGCAAGCATGAAATACCCGTTCAGTGGCCCGAGGCGGTGTCTGCGGCTGCCGATGCCCTGCCTGCCCAGGTGCCTGAAGACCAAAAACAAAATCGCCAGGACCTGCGCGATTTGGCATTGGTGACTATTGATGGGGTCGACTCGCGTGATTTTGATGATGCGGTGTACTGTGAGTCTAAAATGAACGGCTATCGCCTCATCGTAGCCATTGCCGATGTATCCAGTTATGTTCAACCCAACAGCGATCTGGATCAAGAGGCCTACCAACGTGGCAACTCGGTTTATTTCCCGCTGCGGGTGATTCCTATGTTGCCGGAGGCGCTGTCTAACGGTCTGTGTTCACTCAACCCTGATGTGGACAGGCTGTGTGTGGTCTGTGATATGGATATTGACCAGCAAGGTATCGTGAAGGGTTTCCGTTTCTACGAAGCCGTTATGCGATCCCAGGCGCGGTTGACCTATAATCAGGCTGCGGCCATTTTGATAGACAAGGACCAAGGGTTGATTGAACGTCATCGGCCTGTACTGAGCTCCCTGTATGCGCTTTATGATTTGTACAAAATTTTACGCGCCGCGCGCCACAAACGGGGCGCAGTAGACTTAGATTTGCCCGAAACCCGCATCGTCTATGATGACAACAAGCGGATTGAGTGTATCGTGCCCACGGTCCGCAACGATGCCCATCGGTTGATTGAGGAATGCATGCTCGCGGCCAATGTTTGTGCTGCCGATCTATTGGCGAAACATAAACACCCCTCTTTGTACCGGATTCACGAAGGACCCAGTGCCGATAAGCTGGAAGACCTGCGCAGTTTTTTGGGTGAGTTAGGATTGCACCTGGGCGGTGGTGACAAGCCCGACAGCAAGGACTATGGCAATCTCATCGACCAGTTGGAAGGCCGCAGTGACATCGCTCTGGTGCAGACCGTGTTGCTACGCAGTCTTAGCCAGGCCATGTACAGCCCCGATAATGTAGGACATTTTGCCTTGGGCTATGTGAATTACACCCATTTCACCTCGCCCATCAGGCGTTATCCGGATTTGATGGTACACCGCGCTATTAAGCATGTGATTAGCGGTAAACCCATCGCCAAGGATAAAGAGACCCAGGCCAGCGTCAATCAACAGGGCGAACATTGCTCTATGACCGAGCGGCGTGCTGACGATGCCACCCGTGACGTCATCGGGTGGTTGAAGGCGGAATTCATGATGGGCAAGGTCGGTGAGGTTTTTGAAGGCAAGATCACCGGGGTGACGGGTTTTGGTATTTTTGTGGAGCTAAAAGAAATTTTTGTCGAGGGTCTGGTGCATGTGACTGCCTTGGGCAATGATTATTATCACTTTGATCCGGCCCATCACCGGCTCATCGGAGAACATACCGCCAACGTGTTTCGCCTCGGCGATGAACTGAAGGTCAAAGTCGTAAGGGTGGACTTGGACGAGGCGCGTATCGACTTTGAGATCGAATCTTCTCCGGGCGGTGAGGGTGGCAGGAAACGCAACCCTAAGCGGGATAAACGCACTAAAAAGACAAAGAAGGGGGCCAAACGGGTTAAGAAGTCTGGTCGAGCTCCCAAAGAGCGCAAAAGGCGAAAACGTTAACTTGTAATAGACTTTTAGTGGAAAGATGCAAGATACAAATTATTTTTCTCTTGTATCTTGCTACTTGTCACTTGTATCTTTTTTAATTAATGCCTGACATTGATGTTATTTTCGGTATTCACCCGGTAGAGTCTGCGCTACAAAGACATCCAGAGCGCATCGACGTCTTGCTGTTATCCGAAGGCCGCCGTGATCAACGTCTCCACAGCTTGCGTGAGCAGGCCGAGGCCAATGGGGTACGTTGGCGCTGGGTGCCGAAGGAAAAGCTAGACCAGCTAAGCCAGAAGGGGCGTCACCAAGGCGCCCTGTTGCGGTGCCAGCCCTTGCCCATTCGTGGTGAGGGTGACTTGATGTCGTTCCTGGAATCCCTTGAGCGGCCTCCATTTCTGTTGGTGTTGGATGGGGTGCAAGACCCCCACAACCTGGGGGCCTGTCTGCGTACTGCCTCAGGGGTGGGTGTGGATGGGGTGGTGATCCCTCGGGATCGTTCCAGCCCGCTCACCGCCACAGTGCATCGCGTCGCCAGCGGGGCGGTGGAAACTCTACCCCTGTTTCAGGTGACGAACCTGGCCCGGGTCCTGCGGATGCTCAAAGAGGCCGGGGTGTGGCTGGTGGGTCTGGATGAAAGGGGCGAAAGCGATGTCCACCATACCGATCTTAGGGGCGCCCTGGCCCTGGTGTTGGGAGCAGAGGGACAGGGATTGCGCCGACTGAGCAAAGAGGTCTGTGATCTGTTGATCAAAATTCCTATGCACAGTGAGGTTACCAGCCTTAACGTATCTGTGGCCGCCGGGGTGTGCCTGTATGAGGCCCGGCGCCAACGGGATTTGAAAGACCGTCCTTAGCCCCTTCCTGTAGTAAAGGCGGCCCATTCAAAAAAACCCCTACAGATTGGCCGGTCAACGCCGATAACCCAGTGTGTACAGGCAGCCGGTTTCGGTGGCCATATGGTGAGCGGGCATCCCAGGCGCCGATGGCGGTTGGCGCTCGGACCGGGACCTGGGACTTTCAGGCCGCTGGGGGCAAACAGATCGAAATACTATTCACATTGTCACTGGGTGTTGAGCCCGACTATCAGCGCTTGAATCGATTTTGTCTTGAGGCGGTTAAGGCCTTGGGGGGTAATGTTTTTGCTGCGGTGGTGGCGATTACCCAGGGAGTGGGTGCATTGCGATGCTTGGATACTGGTAGCGATCAGCTGACAGAGGTGGTCTTGGGTCTGGACCGGGATCGGCTCATTTTGCAGGCCGGCGAACAAATCATGCCAATTGTTCAATTTAAAGATCAGCCGGATAGGGATGATGTTTTCAAAGTGGCCATGCGCCTGACCATGATGACCGAATCTGCCAACCCAGAACTGTTGCAAATACGCAATAGGGAAATCAAGCGGCGCTTGGATTCCTTTATGAAGGATGCCGAGGCTCAGATGGCCACATTGGAGGCGTCGCTCAAAGAGAAGAAGAAGGAGCTCTCGGCGACCGAGCGCCGGGCCGAGACCGATAGCCTTACCGGTCTGTTCAATCGGGGGGCCTACGACAAGCGTCTTGAGGAAGCAACCCTGCGCTGCCAGCGGCAATCTGAATTATTGAGCTTGGTGCTATTTGATCTGGACAAGTTTAAACAGATCAACGATACCTATGGTCACCAGCACGGTGATGAATACCTCAAGAAAATGGCGGATGCGATGCGCGGCGCCATAAGGGAACACGTAGACTTTCCCTGTCGAGTAGGGGGTGACGAATTTGCGATTATAGTCTTTTCTGGTATGGACGTCGCCAATCGGATAAGCGACTCGGTACTCAAATGGATGGACAACAAAGTCAGTATTGGCATTGCCCAGATGCAGGTCGCTGAAGACAGTGTGTCTCTGGTGGCGCGGGCCGATGCTGCATTATATGACGCCAAGCATCGCGGGCGTGGGTGTATCGGCATTGCCTCCATTCCGGTAGTGGTGAACCAGTAATCGCCTGCGATGATGCGCCTGTTGATGGAACAACCGATTACAAATAGGAGCAACCCTATTGTGATGCGATCCAAATTACGTGCGGTAACGCGCCGTATGGGGCTTTCAGATGCCATGCGCGAGCAGACTGAGTTGGTCTGCAATGAGATGATGACCAATCAACTTAAGTACGCTGAAGGTAGTGGAGTGGTGCAATTATGGGAGACGAACGAACCGAGCAAGGCGCTGGACTTGTTTGCTTTGGACTATGGGCCTGGGATCGAGGATTTACCCATTGCCGAAGCCGATGGTTATACCACCGGCGGCACAATGGGCAAGGGCCTGGGCGCAATCCGGCGCATGGCGCATGAAAGTGAGATCTACACTATAACTGGCGCCACTCGCACCGGGTCAGCGTGGCATGGTGTGGCCATATGGGCGCGGGTTTATGTTGATCCAAAAAAAAGACATCTTCCGGGATCCTATCAGATTGGCGCCTATGTACGCGCCTACCACGATGATATTTACAACGGTGATTGTCTTGCCTTCACGACTAATGACAAGCGTCTGCGCTGGTTGCATGTAGATGGACTCGGTCACGGAAGGGAAGCCGCCGAGACCGTGCGCGGCATTGACGCTATGCTCGATACCCAAAGCCCCATTGACGAGATTCTCCAGCGCGTCGCTGCACATGTAGGCCAAAGGCGCGGCGCCGTGGCCCTGGTGGCTGATGTCGATATTGATACCAACGAGCTTTGTCTTTGTGGCGTGGGCGATATGTCAGCTTTTTCCTGCTCTAACCGTGGAAAAAAACACATGAGATTAAAATCCGGAATTCTTGGGCAGACCCAGCAGCGCGCCCAAACCGAAATCTTTCCAGTTGAAAGACACGCCATATTTATTACCGCCACAGATGGTCTGCGTACCACCTGGTCGGTAGAACAGTTCCCGAACCTGTATTCAAAACATCCACAGATGGTCGCGTTGTTTCTTGGCCAGGTAATGGGACGTACCAATGATGATCGCTCCTTGTTCATCATTCGACCAACGTACATGCATTGAAGAGGTAGGAGGTTTTGTTATGGAAACGGCAGAGAAAATGGAAATAGCAGAGAGCAAGAGAAGGCCAGTGAATCAAATCCTCATTGATCAACTCATGCTCAACATGGGTAATATTTCAACAATCATCGAAAACCGTGGCCGCGACATTTTTGGTAAAACAAATTTGTTGACCATAGAAGAAATCAGTGACTACACCCTGGAATTTTTAGAGTTATTTGTGGTATTGCTCCAGGCCGATGATGACATTGATCGTAATAGCGCTGAGTACAAGGCTTTACGCCAGTATTTTTCAACCTGCGCTCAACAAATGCAAATGCGTGGCGGCGATCTTAACGAGCTGGTGCGTTACATCCAATTTCTCCAAAGTGTGTTTATCAACGGTCTGAAACAGGAAGAAAGCATCAGTTTTGATGATAGCCGACAAGTTTTGTTAGTGTTGGCTTCAATGTTTAGTGAGATTGTCCTTGATGTGTTTCATTTTTATCTGTCCGAGAAAGAGCGCACCATACAGGTACAACAAGACGAGATACGGCAGACGTCAACACCCATTACCCAGATCTGGGACGGTGTGTTGACCCTGCCCATTATTGGCACCCTGGATTCGTCCCGTACCATGATGATCATGGAGACTCTGTTGTCGCGAATAGAGTCCGAGCGGGCGCGGATGATCGTGATGGACATCACCGGCGTATTGGCCATCGATACCCAGGTATCCCATCATTTGGTGCAAATCGTGCGGGCGGTGGGGATGATGGGTGCAGAGGCCATCCTCACCGGCATTCGACCGGAAGTGGCGCGGGCCCTGACCAGCCTCAATATCGATTTGTCCGGCGTGACCACCCGGGCATCGCTATCGGACGGACTAAAAGAAGCCTTTCGCCGCTTGGGCATTACCGTCAGTGCAGCCACCCAGACTTAAAATTTGCCCAATGTATTAAACGCTGTTAAAGAGATCCGGATAGAATGATTGCAGGCATGCATCTGACGACCATTGGTGATGGCAATATATTGCTTGAACCGGGTGATGGGCTGGACCCGTCCCAACCTGGAGTTTATTTGGAAGTGTTGATTTCCCACTTACAAAGCAACCGTACCCGGCGTCTGATTTATGATTTGTCCAATGTACCCATCATCGATAATATCTATTACGACTGGTTGGTGTCTGTCAATTCAATATGCCGAATCTCGGGCATTGAAATGGTGACCGCCAATATGGCACCGACAGCGGCCTACAACTTGGCAACCAGTATTGATCATGACCCACCGTTTGCCACTGCCCTGGATGTGGATAGTGCTCGGCAGATTTAGGTTTTTTGAATTACGAGGTTAGTGAAAGTAGAAGACCAGTAGCGAGCCTTAATCACTGAGGGTGTATTCCCCGTGGTTTGCCTACAATCTGTAGGTGCGAATTTATTCGCACAACGGTGGTAATTTTTACGCGCATCGTGCGAATAAATTCGTATCTACTATTAATGCCCGTCCGCTTGCGGCGGGGTGGTTATTTAAACACTGTCCTCGGATTTGCAGGCCTACAATCTAGGCCGCCAGGGCGGGACCAGCATCGCGAAACATGTCCAGTTGACCGTGACAATGCCGTAATGCGGTGACCTTGATGAGAATTTCAGTGACCGCTCGGCCATTCCAATGTTGTTTGAGCAACGTGGTCGCCATGTTCAACAGGTCAATGCCGTTACTATCCTCATTGGTTAGGGAACACCCGGATTCTGTATTTTCAGCCAGCCGCACCTGATCGCCGCTGAGGTGCAGGGCCATGAGACAACATCCTGCAATCAGTTGACGTTGATTCAATTGCCGATTTAAACTGGTACAGGCGCGTTGTAGATAACGCCTTAAGGTTTTAGGGCTGTTGGTATTGGGAGGCAGTATCAAGGCCATCTTATGAGATTGGTTGAGCATCTCAACAGTAATATCCTGATCTCGGCCTTGATAAAGTGACCACAGTTGTTTCGCGAGAGGTGGTGCGCGTCGCAGTAAGCTGTCGAAAGGGCAATGGGCCAAATCTTTAAGGGTGATAATCCCCTGGGACTGGAGCAGATGATTCTGAGATGCGTCCAGGGGAATCACGTCGTTGATGGCAATCTGATCGCGATCATCGTGGATCTGCCAGGGCGGCAGCATATGGATTTCGTCAACGGTGGCACAGTGCGAAGCGAAGCGGGCCAGATGCCGGTTAGCGGCAACACCCAGGGTGACCGGTAGGGCGGTGGGTTGCTTTAGCCAGGCATCTCGTAGTGCACGGGCGATATGTGACGGCGTACCATGACGGGGTTGCCAATGGGTGATGTCGAGCCAGATGCCTTTGGCATCTTGTTGTATCACCGGCTTTTTCATATTCAGGACGTCATGGCACAGCTGGCGTACCATGGGATTTAAGCCGGGGACGAGCTTGGGTGTGTCTCGTTTCGATGTTTGCAACACCTGCTGTTTGACAGGACGGTGGTGTAAATATAAAAACGCCCGCGGCCAATAACAACTGTGGTCCATTAACAGTAGGACCTGAATTGCCCCACAACCACGCCCTGTATGCGTACCCGCTCACCGCTGTAACGCATGGGCTGCATGTCACGATTGGCGGGATGCAGGGTGACGCTGCCGTCCGGGTTGTGTTGCAAGCGTTTTAAGGTGGCCTCTTCCAGGTCGATGAGGGCCACTATAATTTCATTATCATCGGCGCTATCGCGTTTTTCCACAATCACCATGTCGCCATCCAGGATGCCGTCATCCATCATGGAATCACCCTGAACCCGGAGCACAAAACGGCCGGGGCGGACAAAAAACTCGCTAAGATTAATACGGTCTTGACCGGGGATGGCCTCTATAGGCACACCGGCGGCAATGCGCCCGAGTAGGGGCAGGGTGCCTGGACCCGTCGCATCGGTTTCCTCAGACCCCTTTAACTCCATGGCCAGTTCCATGGGATCAGTGACCTGAATGCCTCGGGCCCGTTCTGGCTCGATCTCAATCAATCCGGCTTCCCGCAATGCGCTCAGGTAGCGGTGCACGGTCCCCCGGGACTGGATCCCCAAATGAGAGGCAATTTCCCTCAATTTGGGGGGGAAACCGTGTTCCGCAGTGTAGGCGCGGACAAACTCGAATGTCTGGCGTTCGCGATCTGTTGGCATAAAAAGTGTTCTCTTTTTGTTCTCACTTAGGATAGAATGTTCTGTAGACAGATGCAAGCCCCCAAATTGGGGACCTTGGGTTGGGCTAGGAGCCCAACTGGGCGACTGAGCAAAAGGGTCTCCGTACCCGTTCAAGAGCAAGGCAAGAACAAAGAGGCGCTAGATAAAAAAGTGGAATTGGTAGGATTGATCCAACAGATCGGTGCATTGATGGTCTCCCGTCAGTGGTTATTGGCCACGGCGGAGTCCTGTACCGGCGGGGGTATCGCCCAAGCCGTTACCAATGTGGCGGGCAGTTCGCAGTGGTTTGACTGTGGATTTGTCACCTACAGCAATGCCGCTAAACAGGGCATGCTGGGGGTATCAGCACAGACCTTGGCCGAGCAGGGCGCGGTGAGCGAGGCCACGGTGATCGCCATGGCCTTGGGGGCACTACATAAAAGTCAGGCCCATGTGGCCGTGGCAGTATCCGGTATCGCCGGACCGGGTGGGGGCACCCCAGCCAAGCCTGTCGGTACGGTGTGGTTCGCCTGGGCGGTAAAAGACGCCGCTGTGGATAGTGGCCAACAGCGTTTCCAGGGTAATCGCCTGGCTGTGCGGGAGCAGGCGGTAGGCCACGCACTTCAGGGTATCCTGGCGCACTTGGAACAGGCGGCGAATTAGAATATGGCCACCCGGCCAGTGAGTTCCCAGTTCCAACGGGTCTTTTTGGCCCTGTGGCCAGATGTGGAACAGCAGCAGTCCTTGGCCCAGGTGGCCCACGACTGTGTCACACAATGTAAGGGCCGTCCTACGGTGGCAGCGAATATCCATATGACCCTAGTGTTTGTGGGTGCGGTGACTGCGGATCAATTGGATCAGGTGATCCAGGTGGCCTGTTCTGTCGATATTCGGTCCTTTGGCCTGCATCTGGACAGGCTCGGGTGGTGGCCACGCCCCAAGATTGTTTGGGTGGGGTGTGGTTCCACCCCCCCGGCGTTGTTGGCATGGGTCACCCAGTTGCGTGATGGTTTGGGTGATCATGGTTTCAGGGTAGAGAGCCGCCCTTTTCAGGCCCATGTGAGCCTGGTGCGCAAGGCGCGTTGTCTACCCCAGTTGGATTTTAAGGGTATTGATTGGAGCGTGAACCAGCTTTGTCTGGTCCGTTCCCATTTAGAGTCCCAAGGGGGCCATTATGAAGTGTTGCAGCGCTGGCCAGCACTGGCCGATGGGGCAGAATCGGGCCTGGAGCGAGCGAGCTAGTTCAGGTCTTGGTAGATGTGTGATAATTCATTAACTTGGAGAGAAAAATGGACGCGAATAAACAAAAAGCACTGACTGCGGCTTTGAGCCAAATCGAGAAACAATTTGGCAAGGGAGCGGTGATGCGCATGGGAGATGGCAATCTCATGCAAGACATCGGCACGATACCCACCGGTTCGTTGAGTCTGGATATTGCCCTCGGTATAGGCGGGTTGCCACGGGGCCGGGTGGTCGAGATCTACGGTCCCGAGTCTTCGGGTAAGACCACCCTGACCTTGTCGGTGATTGCCCAGGCTCAGAAGCTGGGTGGGGCCGCAGCGTTTATCGACGCCGAGCATGCCCTGGACCCGTCCTATGCAGCCAAGCTGGGGGTGGATGTGGACGAGTTATTGGTGTCGCAACCGGATACCGGTGAGCAGGCCCTGGAGATCGCCGATATGTTGGTGCGTTCTGCGGCGGTGGATGTGATCGTAATCGACTCGGTGGCGGCCTTGACCCCCAAGGCAGAAATCGAGGGTGAGATGGGGGATTCCCATATGGGTCTTCAGGCCCGGTTGATGTCTCAGGCCCTGCGTAAGCTCACCGCCAACATCAAGCGCTCTAATACTATGGTGATCTTTATCAACCAGATTCGCATGAAGATCGGGGTGATGTTTGGTAACCCCGAGACCACCACCGGTGGTAACGCCCTCAAGTTCTACGCCTCAGTGCGTCTTGATATTCGGCGTATTGGCGCCATCAAAAAGGGCGATGAAGTGGTTGGCAACCAGACCCGGGTCAAGGTGGTGAAAAATAAGGTTGCGCCACCGTTTAAGAAATGTGAATTCGATATTCTTTATGACGAAGGCATTTCCCACGAAGGTGAGATCATTGACCTGGGCGTGGACCACAAAATCGTCGACAAATCCGGTGCTTGGTATAGCTACAAAAAAGATCGTATTGGCCAGGGTCGGGACAATGCCCGTCAATTCTTGAAGGAGCACCCGCAAACTGCCGTCGAAATTGAATCGCGGGTGCGTGAGGCCCTGGGCCTCAAGCCGATCAAGGCCACCAAGCCCGTCGTCGTGCTAAAAGAGGTGGAGACCGAGGCCGATTTGCCGGAAGAGGCGAAGGCCTGAGCATCCGCTCTACTCAGCAGAGCCCCGGTCCAGCCAGTGCCCGGTGTATCGCCATGGACATGTTGGGGCGCCGCGAGCACGGCTGCCGGGAGTTGTTGGCCAAGCTCATCAAAAAAGGATTTGATCCTGACCAGGCCAATATGGCCATTGAGGGCCTGGTTGCGGATAATCTCCTATCAGATCAAAGGTTTGCAGAAGCCTTGTTCAGGGTTCGTTGCCGCAAGGGTTATGGTCCGGTGCGTATCGCTATGGAGATGCGGGAAAAGGGGCTGGTCGAAGAGCTCATTGAACAGTGGGTGGATTTCAGCCACCCGGACTGGTTAAATTACGCCGCAGAAGTTTATCAGAAGAAGTACTGCGGTGCAGTGCCCCAAGATTATAGGGAACAAACCAAGCGCATGCGTTTTTTGCAACAACGGGGCTTTACCCGCGAGCAAATCAATCAGACAATACAGCCCTATATGTGTGAATCCTGTTAACGACGTGGTTGCCATGGCAACGCCCAAATTATGGGCTAGTGCTATCAGTTCAGAACCATCCCCATTCAACCCGGTAGCCACAATCCAGCAAATAGAGTGATATGACTAGCGCCGAGATACGCCAGGCTTTTTTGGATTATTTTGCCAGTCATGGCCATGAGGTCGTGGCCAGTAGTCCGCTGGTGCCTGCAAATGATCCCACATTGCTGTTTACCAATGCGGGGATGGTGCAGTTCAAGAATGTTTTTCTAGGTGTCGACAAGCGTGCCTATCAGTGCGCCACCAGCGTACAGCGTTGCGTACGTGCCGGCGGTAAGCACAATGATCTGGAAAATGTCGGTTATACCGCCCGTCACCACACCTTCTTTGAAATGTTGGGCAATTTCAGCTTTGGTGCTTACTTCAAACGCGACGCTATTAAATACGCCTGGGAATTTCTGACCCAGACCATGGTCCTTGAAGCCGACCGGCTCTGGGTCACGGTGTACGTGGATGACGATGAGGCCGCAGATATTTGGCTCAAGGAAGTAGGCATCGACCCAAAACGTCTGGTGCGTATTTCGGGCGAAGACAATTTCTGGTCCATGGGCGAAACCGGTCCCTGTGGCCCCTGTTCTGAAATCTTCTATGACCACGGCGCCGCCGTGACCGGGGGTCCACCGGGGAGTCCGGAGGCGGAAGGCGACCGTTATGTAGAGATTTGGAATCTGGTGTTCATGCAATACAACCGGGACAAAGACGGCAAGCTGAAACCCTTGCCCAAGCCCTCGGTGGATACCGGCATGGGTCTGGAACGTCTGGCGGCGGTCAAACAAGGGGTGTATGGAAATTACGATATCGATCTGTTTAAAAACCTGATAGCTGCAACGGCAAAATTGTTGGCCACTGATGATTTAAGCAATAAATCTCTGAACGTCGCTGCTCCCGGCATCCTTGCCTCCCGCAGCATTAGTTCATCCCTGAACGTCATAGCCGATCATATTCGTTCTTGCGCTTTTTTGATTGTGGACGGCGTTAACCCTTCCAATGAAGGGCGGGGCTATGTGTTACGTCGTATTATTCGTCGCGCCATTCGCCATGGACGCCAACTGGGAGGCGACATTTTTTTTCACAAATTGGTCAAACCGTTGGTAAAGGAAATGGGCCGGGCCTATCCAGAGCTAGAGCAAGCACAAAAGCGAGTAGAAGACGAACTCAAACAAGAAGAGCAGCGCTTTGGCGAGACCCTGGAACAGGGCTTGAAAATCCTTGAGCAACACATCGCCTCGCTCAAGGGTAAAAACAAAATGATTACCGGTGATGTGGTTTTTCAGCTTTACGATACCTACGGTTTCCCCGCCGATCTGACCGCTGACATTGCCCGTGAACGGGGTTTACAGATTGACACTGTTGGATTCGAGGTGGCCATGGACGCTCAACGCGCCCGCGGCCGGGCCGCGAGTCAATTTGTGATGGACGATAACCTGAAACTCGATAACAGCATTCTGACCGAGTTTAGCGGCTATAGCCGAACCGAAGACGATGCCAAGATTGTGGCGATGTTTGTGGCGGCTAAATCCGTCGATAGTCTCAAGGTTGGAGCTGAAGCGGTTGTGGTGCTGGACCAGACGCCCTTTTATGCCGAGAGCGGAGGCCAGGCAGGGGATCAAGGCCGGTTGCACAGTGGCGACGCGGTCTTCAATGTAGGTGATACCCGCAAATTAAACAGTGTGGCCTGGGGTCATATTGGGCGCCTGTCCCAAGGTACCCTCAAAGTAGGTGATCAGGTCCATGCCGAGGTTAATCGGATACTACGTTTAGCGACGGCAGCTAATCACTCTGCTACCCACTTGATGCATGCCGCCCTAAAGGAAGTATTGGGCGATCATGTCCAGCAAAAGGGGTCATTAGTAGACGCCGATCGGCTACGGTTTGATTTTTCCCACTCCAGCCCGATGACCCACGACGAAATGATGGCCATAGAACAACGGGTCAATTTGGAGATTCGCGCCAACCGGGAAGTGAAAACCCAGGTGATGAATCTGGAAACAGCAAAGAAATCAGGGGCCATGGCCCTCTTCGGGGAAAAATATGCTGACAGGGTACGGGTGGTGGCTATGGGGGGATTTTCAACCGAATTGTGTGGTGGCACCCATGTGACGCGCACCGGGGATATTGGGCTATTTCGTATTGTCGCTGAGACCGGTATTGCCGCTGGAGTGCGGCGTGTCGAGGCGGTTACTGGTGAGGTGGCCCAGGAGACTACCCGCGCCGAGTCCAGCGCCCTGTTGCGCATCGCCCAACGGGTTAAAGGTGTGCGGGAGGATGTGGAAGCCAAGGTGGGGCAACTGGTGGAACGCAACCGCAGTCTCGAAAAGGAAGTGGACCGCCTAAAGGGGCAACTTGCCAATGCCAGTAGCGGCGATCTGCTTTCATCCACCCGTGATATCAAGGGTATCAAGGTGTTATCGGCACGCCTGGAAGGCGCTGACTCCAAGGCCCTGCGTACCAGTGTAGACCAACTCAAGGACAAGCTCGGCAGTGCCGTGATTGTGCTGGGTTCTGCCGCCAATGGTAAGGTGGTGCTGATCGCTGGGGTCACCCATGACCTCACCAAAAAAGTGCACGCCGGCAAGTTGATTGCTATGGTTGCCGAACAGGTGGGTGGAAAGGGCGGTGGACGGCCGGATATGGCCCAGGCCGGTGGCAGTGATGAATCGGGTTTGGATGCGGCCCTGGCTGCAGTTTACGATCATACCGAAGCACTTCTTTCCTAATGGCCTTATATATAGAAAAATTTGGCGGGACTTCTGTTGGTAGCATCGAGCGTATTGATGCGGTGGCCGAACAGGTGGCGAACATCCGCAGTGAGGGCCACGATGTGGTCGTTGTGGTGTCTGCCATGAGTGGCGAGACCAACCGGCTACAGGCGATGGCCGCCGAAGTCCATGCCAAGGCCTCGCCCCGGGAGTTGGATGTGCTGTTGTCTACCGGGGAGCAGGTGACCATTGCCTTGCTCTCCATGGCGCTGAATAAACGAGACTGCCTGGCGCGGTCCTATACCGGTGCCCAGGTGCGTATTATTACCGATAATATCCATGGCAAGGCGAGAATCGTGGAGATTGATGCCGAACCCATTCGCCGCGACTTGGCTGAAGGCTGGGTGGTGGTGGTGGCTGGATTTCAGGGCGTGGACTGCGATGGCAATATTACTACCCTGGGCCGGGGCGGATCGGATACCACTGCGGTGGCTTTGGCGGCGGCCTTAAAGGCGGATGAATGCCGTATCTTTACCGATGTGGATGGGGTTTACACTGCCGACCCTCGCATCGTGCCCGAGGCCAGACGCCTGGAGCGGATTACGGTGGAGGAAATGTTGGAACTGTCCAGCCTGGGGGCCAAGGTATTGCAGACCCGGTCGGTGGAATTTGCCGGTAAATACCAGGTACCCCTACGGGTCTTATCGGCCTTTGAGGCCGGTGATGGCACCCTGATCAGCTATGAGGAAGACAATATGGAACAGGCGCTAATTTCTGGCATTGCCCATAACCGAGACGAGGCTAAGCTGACTATCCTGGGGGTCCCGGATGAGCCCGGTATTGCCGTACGGATTCTGGGTCCGGTGGCCGATGCCCACATCAACGTGGATATGATCATCCAGAACGTGGGCGAGGACGGCAGCACCGATTTTACCTTTACTGTTCATCGCAACGATTTTCCTAAGGCCATGGAAATATTGGAGAAAATCGCCAAAAACGTGAAGGCGAGAGAGGTGCACGGGGCTGACGATATTGCCAAGGTCTCGGTGATAGGGGTGGGGATGCGATCCCATGCCGGGGTGGCCCGCACCATGTTTAAGACCCTGGCTGAAGAGGGGATTAATATTCAGATGATATCGACCTCAGAGATTAAGATTTCAGTGGTTTTGGCCGATAAGTATTTAGAACTGGCAGTTCGGGCCCTGCACAAGGTGTTCGGGCTGGATCAGGTACAGGAAGGTCGATGACGGCATCCCAGCCGCAGTGATTACAAAAGGGGTAGTTAGTGTATAATCTGGCGCGTGGTAGCAGTACGGTTCTGTCCAATTGCATATGCGCTGACACTGCCTATTCAGGTAGACCCGTTCTATCCGTAGTTCCCCCACACAGTGCAGTTTGTGGCCCCGGTTGTTGGCGCCAGAGCAGCGACTGTTTTTGATTACCGCGTAAGGTTGTCAGACAGGGGTGAGTATTCATTAGTTTTGATGTATTTTTAAGGAGCACAGCACGATGCTGATTTTGACGAGGCGCATTGGAGAGACCCTGAACATAGGGGACGACGTTCAGGTGACGGTTTTGGGGATTAAAGGTAATCAGGTACGTATCGGTATCAATGCCCCGAAAGATATTCCCGTACATCGTGAGGAGATTTACGAACGTATCAAGCAGGAGCAAGCCGCCAAGAGTGAGAATAACTTCGGTAACGAATAGCCACGGCGTTTACATATAAATCTTTACCAGAATACGTCATCAAGCTATCCTTCGCCCTCAGATTTTTGGAGAGATGGCCGAGTTGGCTGAAGGCGCTCCCCTGCTAAGGGAGTATGGGGGTTAAACTCCATCGAGGGTTCGAATCCCTCTCTCTCCGCCAAAAGTTTCCTGGTCTAGTCCATGAGTCTGGGTGAAACAACGCAGCCCATCTTGTAAGATCACTTGACAACGCGCCCGTAGCTCAGCTGGATAGAGTACCTGGCTACGAACCAGGCGGTCGGCGGTTCGACTCCGTCCGGGCGCGCCATTAAATCAAAGGGTTACAGGGTTCCTTCCGTAACCCTTTTTCTTTTTCCGACACTTTCATCCTTGTAGCCTGTCAGAACCGTCAGTGTCGGCGTTTGGGCAATGCCTCTGTCCACGATTTTCTCGGCGGCATCTAACAATTCCTGTAACTCAGCCGCAGAGTAATGCGTCGTGATATCGCCATGAGCATGCCCCAGTAACGCCTTCCGGGTTTCCAGCGAAACACCTGCGCCCCTCAGCCGACGACCAAACGTGTGACGAAGATTATGCACACCTTTGAGGATGCCGGGTTCGGTTGGCAAGCCTGCTTTCTCCCATGCTCGTACCCACGCGCCGGTGCGAATATTGCCAAGTGGTTTTTCTCCAGCGTTCAACGACCTTGTTTCCCGCATCGGAGCATCATCTTTTTTAAGCCGGCCGTAGGTTATGGCGGTGAAGGTCCAGTCGGTATCGGTATGCCCCATCTGTGTTGCAGTCCACTGCAGTGATTCTTGTCGTAGACCGTTCTGTGTCTTTGGTTTTTGATGATGGATCGAATCCTTACGATCTACTTTTAGTGTATTTTAGAACGCACGCGCGCTTGAAGCAGGCTGGATAAAAAAATGGTGTTTGGACAGTAAACCCATGTTATTCAATCAATTAGAACAAACTCTTGATAAATACTGTGGACTAGTTTTGCTTGACTACAATGATATTGTTATGGCTATAATTATCACGTATAAAAATTGAGCTAATTAGGGTGCAAGGAATACTACCCGGTTAAGCACAACAAGCAACAATAGTTTGGGAGTTCAAGGAAGGATGGAAGGCCGTACTGAGTGGCCTGTAGTGGGCTCACAGTTTAGTGTTCGCAATCAAATCCCGTTTGTTAACGGTATCGCAGCCTGTCACAGTGGGTTGAGCCCGTCTCCTATCGTCTTTATAAATTCACGCACCCATTCTGCGGTATTCTCCGTTCACTTATGTAAGGGCGGTCACTCACTGTCCTTTCCCCCAACTCCCCAACAGGGCCATGCCTGGGGTTTCGCGCCCGGCATACTTTTGCAGCCTCGTCTCGTTTTCTTGAGGGTGGAGTGCTAGCCATGGTGTTATTCCATCGGTCACATCACCGGCGTTTACCCTTATATGGGTTACTGCTGCCGTTGATGCTGCTGGCCTGGCCGGCACAGGCCCAAGAAGCAGTGTGTGCCATTGTCAAGATAGAGATCAAGCAGGAACTCACCCTGGAACGTCAAGCCTTTGATGCCCACATGCGTATCAGCAATGGTTTGGACGCTATCGCCTTAAAGGATGTGGGTATCAACGTCACCTTTGCCGATGAAGATGGCAATAGCGTGATCGCCACTTCCGATCCAAACGATACTGCCGCCTCATTCTTTATCCGTGTAGATACCATGGACGGTATCGGCGCGATTGATGGTACAGGGGAAGTGGCACCGGCCACCGCTGCGGACATTCATTGGCTGATTATCCCGGCACCGGGTGCCGCCGGTGATCTGCCCACCGGCAGGCTCTATTTTATAGGCGCTGAACTCAGTTATACCGTGGGCGGGGAGGTGAACGACATCTCAGTGACCCCCGACTTTATTACCGTCAAACCCACCCCGGGCTTAGTGTTGGACTATTTTCTACCGGACGATGTCTACGCCGATGATCCCTTGACCACCGAGATCGAACCCATTGTGCCTTTTGACCTCGGGGTGCGGGTCAAGAATACGCGTTTGGGCACGGCGAACAATCTCAAGATTGAATCGGCCCAGCCCAAGATTGTCGAGAATGAACAGGGGCTGTTAATCAATTTTGAACTTTTGGGCACCAGCGTCAATGATCAACCGGTGTCCAATAGCCTGCTGGCCGACTTCGGTAATATAGCCCCCAACAGTGCCAGTGTGGCCCGCTGGATTATGCAGACCACCTTATCGGGCCGCTTTGTAGAATTTACTGCGGAATACTCTCATGCCGACGAGTTGGGGGGCGAAGTCACCTCGTTATTAGAAGGTGTCAATACCCATACTTTAGTACGTGACGTGCATGTAGACCTTGCGGGTCGCGATGGGGTGCGGGATTTTCTCGCCAAAGACGGTGATGTGTTGCGTGTCTACGAGTCCAACGGCACCGACACCACTGTGACGGTACAATCCACTGCATCAAGCTTGCAACTTAAAACCGGCTCAGCCACAGATTACATTCTCACCACCCCCGTCACCGCAGGTTTTATGTATGTGAGCCTGCCCGACCCCTACAACGGCAACAAGGTAATAAAACGAGTTATTCGCTCGGACGGCAAACAGTTGTTGCAAGCCAACGCCTGGCTGGCCAAGCGCAAAGACAGAAATAATATTTGGCAAAATTTTATCCGCTTATTCGATTCCAACGGCACCAGCAGTTACACCATCGAATTTGGTGATCCCTTTGACGGCCCCCAGCCCCCGGTGATGCAATATATTTCAGATCGCACGACCAACGTCGAGCAACAGGTGGGCTTTTTAGTCGAGGCCAGCGACCCCAACGGCACCATTCCGGTACTTACCGCATCACCGCTACCGGCTGGCGCCCGCTTTACCGACCAAGGCAATGGTTCTGCCATACTCAACTGGACACCCATGCAGGGTCAGTCTGGCAGCTATGCCATTACCTATAAAGCCAGTGACGGAACACTCCATGTGACGCAGGTGGCTGTGATTGTGGTGACGCCCAACGGTGATGCGGACACCGATGGTCTGTTAGATGAATGGGAACGGGAACACTTCGGCAATTTGGATCGAGACGGCAGCGGCGATTTTGACGGTGACGGGATTACTGACCTGGCCGAATTTGAGAATAACTTTGATCCGACGGTTCCCACCGGTCCTGTAGCGCCACGCATTCTGGCGCCGTTGTACGGGGCTGAAGTCGCCCAACTTCTACCGGCACTAGAGTTGACCAATACACTTCATGTGCCTGCCATGAGTGTGAATTATCAGTTCGAGGTCTACGCCGATGAAGGGCTCACCCAACTTATCGCCAGCGCGCAGAACATTGCCGAATCTAGCGTCACCACCAGTTGGATCTTGCCTGCTGCCTTAGACGATAACACCACGTACCATTGGCGTGCCCGTGCCTATGACGGTAGCTTGTACAGCGATTGGGTCTACGGCGAGTTCTTTGTCAATACGGCTAACCAGGCACCCACCGCACCTGGAAATAACTGGCCGATGGATCAGCGTCAAGTCGATAACCTCAAGCCTACGCTTCAGGTCACCAATAGCAATGACCCTGATCAGGACAAACTGAATTATCGTTTTGAGGTGTTTGCCGATAGCGCGATGACGGTAGCGGTGATGCGTTCACCGGCCATCGTTGAAGGCACGGCGGGCACCACCGAATGGATATTACCCGCAGCACTGGCCCAGAGCAGTCAGTACTTTTGGCGGGCCACTGCGACCGACGAGCAGGGCCTTGCGGCAGCGAGTCAGACCACCAGTTTCTTTGTTAATACGGCCAATGCCTCACCCACCGCGCCGGTGATATCGTCACCGAGCATTGATGATGTCGTTGATGTCACCAACGTTCCGCTCACGGTGACCAATGCCACCGATGCCGACGGCCAGGCACTGACCTACTACTTCGAGCTTGACCAGTTCGACACCTTTGTGAGTGCGGCAAAGCAGACATCGGGGCCGGTCAGCGAAGGCGCGTCCACCACCGCATGGACCACACCGGGCTTAGTAGACGGGGAACGCTATTTCTGGCGCGCCAAAGCCACCGATGGCATTGCCGATAGCATGTGGGTGCAAGGGAACTTTGTTGTCAATTTGGGCACCGCCATTGTACCGGCGCCCGTGGTCGCAAACCCGGGTGCCATGGCATGGGTTGACGGCCTGCAACCGGTACTGCGTGTAGAGCCCAGCGCCAATACCCAGGCCGGCACAACGCAATATCGGTTTGAGATCTATGCCGATGCCGAAATGACTCAGGGTTTGGCAGAAGGGACATCGGCTGCACCCGATTGGGAAGTGCCCGTGCCCGTCGCCGACGATGCCTGGATTTACTGGCGCGTTCGTGCTGAATCGGACAGTGGAGTAAATGGTGCGTGGAATGCGGGTCAGGCGCTGTTTATCAATGACAATGGCATTGATGCTCAGCCGTTGATAAGTTTCATCACACCGATAGCCGATGTGGTCCTGTCCAAGGGCAGCATAACCCTGCAGTGGGACGACGTGGATC
The DNA here is from genome assembly GCA_011052015.1 of Acidiferrobacteraceae bacterium. Taxonomy (GTDB): domain Bacteria; phylum Pseudomonadota; class Gammaproteobacteria; order HyVt-429; family HyVt-429; genus HyVt-429. Next base: position 26,806 of record DRJZ01000113.1, read on the forward strand.
CCGATAGCCAGGCCACCATCGCGCTGTATTACGATACCGATAATAGCGGTGCCGATGGCGTATTGATTGCCGAGAATATCGCGGAGAATCCGGACGCCATGGCTGACCGATATCTCTGGGGTATTACGGGCATAGCCGAAGGCCAATATTACGTCTATGCCACGATCTCCGATGGCAACACCAGCAGCACGGTCTATGCCCCTGGCAGTGTCTCCATCCAAACGCCGGGCATTAGTGTCACACCATCAGGCGTGCTGAATACCGCCGAAGCTGCGGGTAACACTCAATTTGAAGTGAGCTTAAAGAGCCAACCTCAATGGCCGGTGACGATCAGCGTGCAATCGAGCGATGAGAGTGAAGGGACAATCGATAGCGCAGAACTCAATTTCAACGCGGATAACTGGAATATACCGCAGACGGTCAACGTCAGCGGGGTAGACGACGCCATTGATGATGGTGATGTGGCCTACACGGTCTTACTCAAGACCACCGCGAGTATCGATCCTGACTACTACAGTTTGTCACCAGCTGCGATTGAGTTGACCAATACAGATAACGACGCATCGGGTGTGACGGTGGCACCGGTGAGTGGATTGATCACCACCGAGGCCGGTGGCACAGCAAGCTTCAGCGTGGTCCTGACCAGTGAACCCACCGCAGCGGTCACTATTGCGTTGACTTCGAGTGACAGCACGGAAGGGTCGGTAGCCCCGAGCATTAACTTCACCGCTGCAAATTGGAACGATCCGCAGTCCGTGATCGTCACCGGTGTCAACGATGACGTAGATGACGGCGATCAGAACTACACCATTGGCCTGGAGCTTGGTACCAGTAGCGATCCGATCTATAAAGCACTGCCTGCACTGAGCGTTGCTGCGACCAATCAAGACAATGATGAGTCTGGCGTGACGGTGACGCCGGTTGGTGGTTTGATCACCACCGAGGCCGGTAGTACCGCAAGCTTCACCGTGATACTTACCAGTGAGCCGATTGCACCGGTGACTGTCTCGCTGACTTCGAGTGACAGCAGTGAAGGGTCAGTGGCCTCGAGTATTAACTTCACCGCATCAAATTGGAACAATCCACAGACCGTTACCGTTACTGGCATCAATGATGATGTGGATGATGGCGATCAGAATTACAGCATCGGTTTGGATCTCGGTACCAGCGCCGATCCTGTCTATAAAACACTTGCCCCACTGAGTGTTACTGTCACCAACCAGGACGATGACGAGTCCGGTGTCATTGTTACGCCGACAACTGGACTTGCGACCACAGAAATTGGCGGTACCGCAGCCTTCACCGTGGCCCTGACCAGTGAACCCACTGCGCCGGTGACCATTGCGTTGACCTCCAGTGACACCACTGAAGGCACAACGAACGCATCGCAACTTGGTTTTGATGCCAGCAACTGGAAGACCCCGCAGACCGTCACGATCACGGGTGTCAATGACGATGTCGATGACGGTGATCAAAATTACATCATTGGCCTGAATCTAAGCAGTAGTGCCGATCCGACCTATAAGGCCTTGGCGCCACAAAGTGTTTCTGCGATCAACCAAGACGATGATGCGTCCGGTGTAACGGTGACGCCCAATAGTGGATTGATCACCACCGAGGCCGGAGGTGCAGCAAACTTCACCGTGGTCCTGACCAGTGAACCTACTGCAGCGGTGACCATCGCGTTGACCTCCAGTGACACCACTGAAGGCACAACGAACGCATCGCAACTTGGTTTTGATGCCAGCAACTGGAAGACGCCACAGACCGTCACGGTCACCGGCGTCAATGACGACGTAGACGATGGCGATCAGAACTACACCATCGGTCTGGATCTGGGCACCAGTGCCGACCCGATCTATAAAGGATTGGTCGCGCTCAGTGTCGCCGCCACTAACCAGGACGATGATGAGTCGGGTGTCAGCGTCACGCCGAACAACGGATTGATCACAACCGAGGTCGGTGGAGCAGCAAGTTTCACCGTGGTACTGACCAGTGAGCCCACTGCCCCGGTGACCATCGCATTGATCTCCAGTGACACCACCGAAGGGTCGGTAATACCGAGCATTGGCTTCACTGCTACGAATTGGCGCGATCCACAGACCGTTATCGTCACTGGCGTCAACGATGCCGTGGACGATGGCGATCAAAACTACACGATCAGCTTGGATTTAAGCACGAGTGCCGATCCAATCTATAAAGCACTGCCTACGCTCAGTGTCGCCGTCACCAACCAGGACGATGATGTATCGGGTATCACGGTCACACCGGATAGTGGATTGATTACAACAGAGGTGGGCGGTACGGCAAACTTCACCGTTGTATTGAACAGTGAACCTACTGCAGCGGTGATCATCGCGCTGACCTCCAGTGACACCAGTGAAGGAGTCGTTGATCTGCCGCAGATCCAGTTCACTGCCGGTAACTGGAACGCCCCGCGGACGATTACTGTGACGGGTGAAGATGACAAGGCTCAGGACGAAGACGTGGACTACGGTATCGATCTATCGTTTGCCGATAGCGAAGACCCTTTATACGCCGCGTTAGCGCCGAAATCGGTGGGTATTGTTAACCTGGATGATGATATCCCAGAAGGTCCGAATTGGATGATCGAGGTGGGCACGGCAAACCTGTCGGCGAACAATGCGGCACCGGCCATGGTGACCGTGTCCTTCCGCAAACCGTTCATTGCACCACCGCTGGTGTTCTTGTTAGGTGACAGTGCAGGCGCCCAACCGGCCGATGCGCGCATCATTGCGGTAACCACATCCGGTTTCGATGTCGCCCAGGTCATGCCCGCCGACAGCACGGCGGCAAACGGACCTATGACAATAAGCTACCTGGCGCTGGATGAAGGTGTGCATCAATTGCCCGATGGCACCCGTCTTGAAGCGAGAAGTGTGCTGACCACAGACACCCAGTACGGCAAATCCGCCAAGTCGAAGGACGATTGCGACGATAAGGATGACGACGACAAAAAGAAGGGCGAATGCGACGATAAGGATGATGACGACAAGAAGAAGGGCGATTGCGACGACAAGAATGATGACGACAAAAAGAAAGGCAAAGGCAAGGACAAGGATGATGACGACAAAAAGAAGGACGAATGCGACGATAAGGATGACGACGATGACAAGGATGACGATGATAAGGACGACGACAAGAAAAAGTGGACACGCGTCGATTTTATAAACGCATTCAGTAAAGATCCTGTGGTGTTGGCCCAAATCCAGTCGCTGGCCAATGAGACGGGCGACCCCGTTTATGGTGCCTCAGTGCCGTGGCTGACTGCAGTCGTGCGCAAGGTTAAAAAAGATCGTGTTGAGCTCGCTCTGGAGCGTAGTGAGGTCGCGCCCGGTAGTGTGGTCCAAGCCGAGACTCTGGCCTATCTGGCCATCGAGGCCAATACTTCTGGTACCTTGACCGATGCCTTGGGTAAATCGGTGACCTACGAGACCCTTGCCGTCGAAGAGCAATATGATGGTTGGGATCAGGGTTGCGATGCCGTGGTGACCTATGAAACCTATTCGGGCCTACCCATCATGTTGGCCAACAAGCAAAGTCGTAAATCCAGTGATGGCGGCTGGTTCCGCCAATGTTTTTCCGACACCAATGGACTGGGACTCACCACGGATGAAGATCAATACCGGGATACCGAGCGTCGTCATCCGAAAGAAGATGCGGGAATTTTCATCTTCTCCAAGCCCTTTGATGTCATCCTGGCGGAGACACCGTGATGAGGGCCTATCAACACCATGCTCGCTATATTGCCCAATTAATCGGAGCAGTATTGTTATATGCGTTGTCGAGCCATATTGCCGCCCAAGAGAAGGGGCCGGTCTATGAGTGCCCGGCCGAACCGACCGCGCAAAAAGATGTAAGGGCAAAGGTCCTCGCCAGCCTTGAAAAAACAACCCCAAAGACCCGTGACGCCAAAGGCCTGATTTCGGCCCATGCCGTGCGCCTCAAACAAGGTGCCGGGCAACCCATGGTGTTGGTGGACGTGCGCAGTACCGAAGCCTTTGCACAGGTGCGTATACCTGGGGCACTCAACATTCCTCTATACGCCTTGCGCACTAAAAGCTTTCTGAAATCCCAACATATTGTCTTGGTAGACACCGGAGCGGCATACGACGCATTGGCCAAGACCGCGAGTCGGTTAAAAACTGCAGGCTTTAAAACCGTATCCATCCTTGATGGTGGCATGAACGCCTGGCGCCGGGCCAAGGGCCCGACTGTGGGCAACCCCCTGGCGCAACAACGCCTAATGGCGTTGACACCGCAACAATACTTTACCGAGCGCGACTATGACCACTGGCTGATGGTCGATATCAGCAGCGCAAAAACCCAAGCGCAAACCAAGCTGTTTGCAAACACGATTAAAGTGCCCTACCACAAAGACGAACAACGGTTTTTGAGTGCATTAAAGAAGAAGTTGGCCAAGCGAAAGGCAAAGGGCAAGACCTTTGTGGTCTTGGTAGACGAGGAGGGCATCAACAATCAACGCCTAGCCGCCCTAGCCAATGATCTGGATAACGCCCAGGTGTTTTACTTGGACGGGGGCCTCAAGGCCTATGGTAACTTCTACCAATCTCAAAAAACCTTGATGTTGGCCCAGGCCAAGGGCAACCCGGGCCCCAAGCAAAGGTGCCAATTATAGTGAATACGCGCTACACGCAAATTATGGGTGGGACCATCGCAGTGGTCGGTGTGCTGGCCGTGGCGTGGATAATTTGGGGGCCTTCTGGGGAGGGCGACTATCCCATCCAACGCACTATTCGTTACAGCTTTACGGTAAAAAATGACAGTGCCCACTACATCCAAGACGCCACCTTCTGGACCTACGCCCCGGTCAAGACCACCTCCACCCAGCGTACGATTAACTTAGAGGCTTCCCATCCCTATACCCTCAAGACGGATGCCTTGGGCAATCAACAGCTCCACTTTATGTTTAAGGCTCTGCCGCCGTACTCCAACAAGATCGTGCGTATTACAGCGCAATTGGCACTCTCTGACGAGCCCAATGATCTAGCTGTCGATGACCGCGAGGCCTTTTTGCAACCGGCTCCTTATATACAAAGCGATGCCCCGGCGATGCAACGATTGGCAAAAAATATTTCAAAGGGCAGCGATTACAAAACCGCCCAGGCCATCTACACCTGGGCCGCCAACAACATTAAGTACAGTGGTTACATCCGCGAAGACCGTGGCGCCCTGTATGCCTTAAAGCAACGCAAGGGAGATTGCACCGAATCCATGTATCTGTTTACCGCATTGTCTCGTGCCAATGGCATACCGGCTCGGGGTGTGGGGGGTTATGTGGTCAATAAAAGTGCTGTATTGCGGGCAGAGGACTATCACAACTGGGCCGAATTTTATTACGACAGCGCTTGGTGGATCGCCGATCCCCAAAAGAAGACTTTCGCCAAACGTCCGTCACGTTATATCGCCATGCGCATCATGGGCGTCGATAAATCGAATTCCCAAGCCAGTTCTCATCGCTTTGCCTATGCTGGTAAGGGCCTTACGGTTCTAATGAATTAGACAAGGTTGAAGCACAACAAGATCAGAAAACGATGATGATTGATAGCAACTTAAAAATGGATACGACAGATCGGGTGAGTGCTCGCACCACTGTGATGCATTGGCTGTTTGTTGGTCTACTCGTTTGCACATCATTTCTGGCAAACACTGCCCAGGCGGTAGAATTCACCACACCCACCACCATCGGCGCCAATGATACGACCTATGACGGTCAGACCATCACCGTAAACGGCACCACGCTAACAATCGACGGCGCCCATACTTTTGTTGACGTCAACCTAATCAACGGCGCGGTGTTAACCCAATCCAACGCCACCTCTCCGACATCATCAAAACTGGTAATCACCACCACCAGTCTCAATATTGATGCCAATTCCAATATTGATGTGAGCAGTAAGGGACTGTTACCCACGGTTGAAGTGACGGGATACTCGGGTGGCAGTTACGGTGGGCGCGGGGGCAATGCCAATA
>DRJZ01000114.1 GCA_011052015.1 Acidiferrobacteraceae bacterium
AAGGCGGGAATCCAGAAAACAGCAGGTTGCATGCGTTTAGTTCTCTGGATCCCCGGGTCAAGCCCGAGGATGACGCCATAATTAGAATTGCTGATCATGGGCAGTTTACGTTGCTGTTACTTATGTTTGGACGTCCCACCAGTGTGATGGTGACCTCGCGCCCCACGGCGGCCCCATTGGCTCCACATATTTCATAGGTGACATTCGCATTTTCGTCCAGGGAGCCGTCGGTGTTGAATGCGAGCCATGCGTTTCCGTCGGCGGAGGTCGACATTATTTTGGTATCGGTGAGTGCGGGGCCTATGTCCAATAATATATCGTTGGCGGATGCATAGACCCGTTTGGGGTCTCCATTGGTGATGGCATAGACCAGCCATCCTTCAGACCAGGTGTTGGCGGTCCCGCCACATGCCGGCGATGCCGGCGCCGCTGCAGTGGAGGTGTTGCTGCGGCACAGCATGACGCGGGCCCCGCGCTTAATGGTCTCGACACGGGCTAGATTGATAGCGCCGATGAAGTCATTGGTTGCGCCGGTCATTCGGCTATTGCGTACAAATTGAGTCCAGCTTGGCGCCGCCACCATGACGAGTATGGCGACAATGGCCATGGCGATTACAGTGTCTATCAGTGTGAATCCCTTTTGGTTGGCAATATTCAGCCTTGAAATCGCTCTCATGGGGCTTTTGTGCATGGCCCGGATAGGCGTTATTATTCTACCGATAAACGGACAGACGAAAGGTAGGTTCAAGACGAATAGTGGTAGTTTATAGCCGATGAACGGTAGGTGTGGGTACGTGGCGTTACGGCCTTTTTTGGGGATTCCTGTCACGTCCAGTAATTTCATTGACACAATAACCTTTGAATACACAGTAGTTTCTCGTCTCTATACAAATAGTCTAGCGAAACAGGCACTTGTTGCAAAACCTCGGGTTGAGAGTGACCACCGTTTATGTGACCGTTGATCGGTCTTTTTATACCGTTGGTTGGAAGGCGCCAAAATCAGCCGGTTTTGCCCCATTTTAACTTCATCGGGAAACCCTTTTTGGTCTTATTATTTCTGAGGTTTGTGTCCCCACAGTTTGCTGTGATTAATTTTGAACCGCCAAGACGCCAGACGCCAAAACGCCAGAAAAATCACCTCGTTCCCACGCTCCCGCGTGGGAATGCGTATGTATGCTCGGATAGGAGACAGGCTATGGGTTCCCACGCGGGAGCGCGGGAACCAGAGGTGCGCGGGAGCGCGGGAACCAGAGGTAATCACGCAGAGATAGAGGGGCTTTACATCTGTGCCGGTCATTTTCGTAACGGTTTTGTATTGGGTCCGGCCTCGGCACGTTTGGTGGTGGACCTTATTCTGGATCGACAACCGCAGTTAGCCCCCGGCCCTACAGTGTTGAGATGGCGCAAGCAGAAGTCGGTGTGCAGACTTGGGCCACATAGACTTGCAAGGGACCCATGATTATACTGGCGCGATGAAGAAGTCTTTGAAAATCAAGTCCAAAGATCGATGCGCCAGGTTTTTGCGTGAACACGGCATTACTCCTACGGCGCAACGGGTGGACATTGGTTTTGCGGTGCTGTCGGGTTGTGAACACCTATCTGCAGAAGATGTATTTGATAGTGTAAACACCGGGACCGGGCGTCCACGGGTGTCCAAGGCCACGGTCTATAACACCTTGGGGCTGTTTGTGGAGAAGGGATTGATTCGGGAAGTTATCGCCGATCCAAACAAGACCTTCTATGATCCCAATACGGCCCCTCATCATCATTTCTACGATGCCGACGCCGGTAAATTAGTCGATATCGACGGTGCCGATGTCAAGATCGTTGGTCTGCCCCCTTTACCGAAAGGTAAAGAGATGGCGGGGGTGGATGTGGTCGTGCGTCTCCGCGATAGTGCGTAAGAACAATGAGGTCAAGGCCACTACTGTCCCGGTTTATAATCAGGAAAGCGCATTAATATGCTGTTATTTCAGTGGTTATACGCTAAGTCTAAGTCGTGTATGGACATGAAAACACCATCGCTATATTCGATAGTTGCCATCCTGAGGCGCAAAGCGTCGAAGGATCTTAACCTGCTTAGTGTATTACCTTCGTTAAGCAGGTTGAGATTCCTCGCTGCACTCGGAATGACGAGGTGTATTTTTCGATAGGTTAAATGCCTTCGGTTTTAACCCCATTTTTCAGTGTTGTGAATCGCTAGGGAAGGCGTGCAGAAACTTTTGTAAATGCCGGAATAGCTCAGTTGGTAGAGCAGCGCATTCGTAATGCGAAGGTCGGGGGTTCGACTCCTCTTTCCGGCACCACTTTTACTTTTGCTTTATTCTTGATGCGCTGGCGTCGAGTCGGTCATGTAACCCGCTAAGACCGTTCTTCAGGATATAGGCATCCAACCCCCTTTCAATGAGCAAATAGGCCGCAGCGGCACTGCGGGCTCCGGTGTTGCAAAAGACGATATATTTTTTGCCCTTATCCAACGCGCTGGCGACTCGGCGTAGATTCACCAGGGGAAGGTTGATGCTGCCCTTGATGGTGGTACAGCGGTATTCACTTTCCAGCCGTACATCAATGACCTGGGCCCCTTGCCAAGTCATGGCCTGGGCCTGGGCGACGGAGATGTATTTAAGCAGTGGCTTTTTTAACAGGTCCTCAAAATCCTCTCGGCGAAGGCGCATCAACACCCCACCGGTGACCATCTTTACTGTGGCATTGCGTGGTGTGTCGGTTAGTAGGGCCTCTTCTCCAAAGCTATCTCCTTCCCTGAGCATGGCCATAAATTCCTCTTCTGCAGTTTCTTCGTTGTACTGGCTCACCTGGCAGCGCCCGGATCTTATGATGTAGTAGTAGTCGCCAAGCGTGCCTTGTTTAACAATGACCTGCCCGTCGTGAACGGTGATACCCTGCAGGCGCATTAGCATCTCACCGATATGGGCGGTAGGAAGATGGAGAAATGTGCTTGAGCGCAGCATACGCGCGATCCAACGTGAGTCGTAGTTTTCTAAATTACGTGATTCAAAGCTGTAGTCTTTGGCGCTATAGATAGTTTGGTCCCACGTCAGAAATTCTTCCAGGGTCTCATTATGGATGTAGGCGATGCGAGATTGGGATACGGTCTCTGCGCTACAGGGGAAAGGCTTGATTGTGGCAAGAGCATGCCGTGCGCTGCTACTGTGGGCTGTAATCAACCAGGATTTTCTCTTGTTGCTGAGTTTGACCGCGCCGTCCAGAAGGAACAAGGATTGGCGGTTTGTATCGCCTGCTTCATAAAGTGTCCAGTGTGGCACTACATCTTGTACTGAGATATGGTTTAGGGATTGTTCAAAGAAGCTGCTGTGAAGTGATGCGAAGGGGACCAAAGATCGCATGAGCTCTGGGTCGGTGTCCTTAAAGGGAGGTAAAGTGGTGAGTAAAGCCATAGTGTAAGTCTCGAAAAACAGGATTTTTGAATTAACACACGAAGGCTGCTGATACTACCCCTTGCCCCAAACCACTTCTGCGGGAAGACGTGTCATGCACGTTTGTGTTTGGTGAACGAACTTAGGTCTTGCAGCGACTTTAGGTGGTCCCTGTATGAAATGATGCTCCTGATATTGCGGTTCAAGTTGGAAGTATAGGTTCCATTGAGCCAATGGCAACCCACAGCTGTGATTAATATTGGATCGTCAAGGCGCCAGGCACGCCAGAAAATATTCTTGCCAACATTCTGGCGTCTTGACGGCCTAGGGAAACTCTGATTAATTCCAGTTCCGTCATTCCCGCGAAGGCGGGAATCCAGTAACCTATTGATTTTGAAGCTCTGGATTCCGGCTCTCCGCTTCGCTGCGGCCGGAATGACGAATTAATCAGAGCTTCCTTAGACTATTTTTTTGATTAATACCTCGTCCGTTTGCAGTGGGGTTAGTTATTGTGCCTTGAAACTTCTGCCCATTCACGATATTTGAACCTTAAATGTAACGAGGGGCTTAGCCCTTGTGTTTCCAGATGATAATGGCGTTGTCGGTACCGCCGGATACGATTCGGTGGCCATCCGGTGAAAAGGCTACCGAAGGAACCCAGTCTTGGTGACCTAACAAGAGTCCGAGTTGCTTGCCGCTTTTGGTATCCCATACCCGGATGGTTTTGTCAGAGCTTCCCGATGCCAACCAGCGCCCGTCGGGAGAAAAGGAAACAGTATGGACGGCTTGTTGATGGCCAAAAATGGTTTTAATGTGTTTGCCGGTTTGGGCATCCCAAAGGCGGATGGTTTCATCTGCGCTGGCGCTGGCGAGGGTTTTGCCGTCTTTGGAGATAGTAATACTATTGATAGAGTCGGTGTGGCCCTTTAAGGTATTGATCAAGGCCCCGGTATGACTATCCCATACCCGGATAGTTTGATCCCAGCTTCCAGAATACAGCCGTTTGCTGTCTATGGAGAAGACCAGGGTACGTACGCGCTGTTGATGTCCGGTCAGAGTCCGAAGCAACCTTCCGGTTTCGGGGTCCCACAGTTTAATGGTCTTGTCCGTACTGCCGGAGGCCAGGAGTTTTCCGTTGGGAGAGAAGGCTACCGCACGTACCCAGTTTTTGTGTCCAATAAAAGTTCGAATCTGAGCGCCGCTTTGGGTGTCCCACAGTTTGATGGTTTTATCCCAACTGGCGGAAGCGATGCGCTTGCCGTTGGGAGAGAAGGCGATGCCCGGCACCCAATTTTGGTGGCCGGTCAGGGTATGCAGCAATACACCTTTTTTGACGTCCCAAATTCTGACAGTGCGGTCTTTGCTACCCGAGGCCACCAATTTGCCATCAGGGGAAAAACTTACGGAGTAGACCCAATCGCGATGCCCCAGTAGCACCTTCTCCTGGTCAAAGATGAGCGTAGTTGAAGTTTTTTTAGGGGTCTTTTTCTTTGTTGCGGTTTTCCCCTTTGCCAGGGTTTTCGTGCTGGCGCCTTTTTGGGTTTTTTCTTTTGGCTTACCCGTATAAGCTAAGAGTTGGATCTTGAGGCGGGCAATCTCCTGAGTGGCCTCGGTGTGTCGTTTTGCCAACTTTCGGGTTTTCTCTGTCAGGCGGGCGTAGTCCTCCTTTGATGCGCCGTTGCCAGGACCTGATGGGGATTGAGCCTCCAGAGTGCTGATTTGGTCGCGTAAATTTTTGAGTTCTGTCTGGTGTTCTGCCTTTAACTTGTCCCCGGTCTCCAGCGCGACTTTGAGGCGGATTTCTTCGGCCTCAATTTTAAATTGAGCTTTGAGATCTTCTATTTGCTTGGAACCAGATTTTTTCCTCTTGTTCAGTTTTGCGATCTCTGCTTTTTGTAACTCAATCTCTGTAATCAACAGGCCCTTGTCAGAGTAGGCCTGCCATAACAGCACGCTGATACTGGTGATGATAATGAGCATAAGGGTGGCGGCTAGCCAACCCCACAGACTACCGGCGACTAATCCGCGGACCATGTTGGTTACGATGCCGAGTCGGCTGCCGGAGTTACCCGCATCAATGTTGATGCCTTCTACGGCCAAATTGTCGGGTTCTTCAGGTGTTGCATCAAGCAAGGGTGCATTGTCTGCAAGGTCCAGGGCGGCGTTGCAATGTACGCAAAACAGCGCGCCATCCGGGTTTTCTTTGCTACAGCTGGGGCAATTCATTAGGGTGTTAGCAAAGGGATGATTGCTGGGCGAATAGATCCCCATATGGGCTGGGTAGGCAAGATATGAGGCTATAGTTCATAAATCTTTTGATTCCATTGGTTACTGTGGCGGGTGAATCCGGCCCTACAAAATAATGCAGGTGCGAATTTATTCACATTAAATTATATTGGGCAGCCCTCCCGGCTACGTTCTGGGCTTGAACATACATACTATATACCCGAGAATTATAGCTTATTAATGTGATATTCGCCTGGGTAACCAAGACATGAGGGTCAGTTAACGTGTTAAATCGGACTGAAATAGAAAACAAGCGTAATTACTTCCGTATGTCAATGGACTGCACTTTGGAATTTAGTCATGCAGGATCGTCAGAAACGTATATCGGTATATGCAAAAATCTTAGCGGTCAGGGTGTCTTATTTAGCACCGATCAGGTCGTGGCGGTAGGGGCAGAGCTAATGATTAAGATCGCCTCAGACCGTGCAACAGTAGCGCCATTGGAGGTGCGTATTGAAGTGCTCCGGGTGGAGGCTACAGAAGACAACAAAGGCCATAATATAGCCGGTCGAATTTTGTAGGGTCGAATTTATTCGACATATTGCTAGTGTGCGCGCACACCGGCAAGGGTTTGGACGTCGCCCATACGACGCACCCATGGTGATGTCCGGCGTAGTGACGGCGGCAGTGAGCCAATAGCCTGACGGGCGCTGGCCTTAGTGGCGAACGCGCCATAGACTAAGGTGAACCATATTTGTCCACCGCGCAGACTTTTGAAGTGACCGACTTGTCCTCCCAGGCTGTGTTCTTCAATGTATTGTTGTATGGCGCCTTGCTTGCGGCTCGCCAGTAACTGGATGGTGTAATGATCGGGGTTCTGTGACTGTAACCAGTTGGCCCTGGCGGCTGGCCTTGGAGCCGATGATGTTGGCGCCATGACTTCGACCTTCACCGGGTCTGAAGTCACCAGACCGGTGGTAGCCGCAGCGGTGACGGTGTGAATATTATCCAAATATTTGATTGCCGTACCCTGGATGGCATAGATCACCCCCCGTTTGGCCACCGTGGTGGTTTCGTTGGTGACAATTACGGCATCGGCGCCGATGGATTTAGCTTTGTTACCCAATTTCTTGAGTACCCCGGTCTTGTCGTTGGGTAATGTGGGCAGGGCAGACCCCGTTGCTTCGAGCTTGGCAAGGGCTTCGTATTGACGGGCTGGCGGGGTGTTTAGTATTTGAACCGACTCGGTGCGCGGATAAGATTTTTTGGTGTCGGTGACGGTAACGTTAGTGCTCGCGCAGGCACTTAGTAGTAATGCAGCCAGCAGCGATAAGGTGGTGGTAGTCTTGAGCATTGAGCGATACAGTGGCAGCATAATCCGAAGCTTCCCCGTGTGTCATTACGCACATTCTACTGCATCCACCATAAGAAACACCAGTACTGGTGGGGATGTATTGATTTTTTGGTATATTTATTCCTCTATTGTGAATTTGTAAATATAGGGCGAGTTGGGTATCCCTACGATGATTACGGTGCCGGGTAAGAGGGGGCAGGCGCCACCTTGATCTCTGCCCCCCACCGAGTCATTTCCTACTTGTGTGCCACAAGCACTGCCACGGTCGACCAGTTTGTAACCGCCATTGCCGTCTTGGTCGATGAGAAAATGCTCACGGGATATGTTTAGTGGTTTGCCGCTGTCAACGAGATAGATGTCATTGTTGGGAGAATGATCAAGTTTACGCCTTTCCATTATTTCCAGGTTACCCTTATGTATCCCTAGCCGGGCTTCGCGTCCTATTCGGAATGGAAGGTGATTGATGGGGATGGATCGTGCCCCAGCGGCTTGTTCTGCCTCGGGTGTCATGGGTTGTAGTGTGACCCTGGATTGCGTCATGTCGGCTCCAAGCTGAATAACGGGTATATCTTTATCTATATAGCAGCTAAGACAGGCCGGGGCCAGGGTATGATTCGGGCCTCCTCTTTCTCTTGACGTCTTTGCGAGGGTATCATCCCAATGATGCCTAAAGAGAATTTTACAATTGATGTTAAGACCGGCCTCGTGGAGGCGGTAAGGTTTGTCAAGTCCCCCAATGCGGATGATCGTCCCCAAGGGGTGGAGGTGGATCTGTTGGTGATCCATGCCATAAGTCTGCCCCCAGGAGAATTCGGTGGCGAAGATATTGAGGCCCTATTCTGCAACCGTCTTGACCCCAATGCCCACCCCTATTACGCCGGTATTTATCAGTTACGGGTATCGGCCCATTTTTTGATTCGCCGAGACGGTGAACTCCTTCAGTTTGTGCCGGTGCAGCGGCGTGCTTGGCATGCTGGGGAATCCAGTTTTCAGGGACGCAACCGGGTAAATGACTTTTCCATTGGTGTGGAGCTTGAGGGCAGTGATGATACCGCCTTCGCCGATGCTCAATATGACAACCTGTTGATATTGACTCGAGCGTTGATGATGCGATTTCCCGTACTCGGACCGGGCCGTATTACTGGACATGCGGATGTCGCCCCCGGTCGTAAGACTGACCCTGGACCCTATTTTCAGTGGCAGCGGTTTCGCGACGGATTGGCTTGATGAGCGGAATGATCTTTACCTCCACAGGAGGGTTTGTGAGGCCCCCTCACCCCAACCCTCTCCCGGAGGGAGAGGGGGCTAGGCTTCAGATCTACTCACAAATTATTCTGAAGAGCTTGATTTTTAGGGATCTTATCGGTGTTCGGTTTGTCTGGCTGTTGACGTTGTTGTGGGCGCTCAGCCTGCCGGCGTGGGCCTTGGAGGTTGTCGATGATCGCGGCCATCGCCTGCATTTTGATCATCCCCCCCAAAGGGTGGTGAGTCTGGCGCCGCATGCCACGGAGCTGATCTATGCCATAGGTGCGGGGGCTAAATTGGTTGCGGTCTCGGCCTACAGCGATTACCCCATCGCCGCCACAAAACTGCCGGTGGTGACCGATGCCGGACATGTGGATATTGAGCAGGTGCTTGCACTCAAGGCCGATGTGGCGGTGGCTTGGGGTAGCGGTAATCGAAATGCTGACATTGAGCGCTTAGAGTCATTGGGGATCCCGGTGTATGTCAGCGAACTCAGGAGCCTCCAGGATATTGGACGCACACTGACTCAGCTGGGTCGACTGTTAGAATCCAGGGCCCAGGCCCAGCAGGTGCGGCAGGATTTTGAGGCATCCTTGGACAGGTTGCGCAAAAATTTTCAATCGCGGTCTCCGGTAAGAGTTTTTTTCCAGATCGAAAGTCGGCCACTGATGACCCTGGGCGGGCTTCACCTCTTTGGGGATTTATTGGATGTGTGCGGCGGTATTAACTTGTTTGCCGATCTGACCATGCTTGCACCCGTGGTGGGTGTAGAGGACGTGATTCAGCGTGATCCGCAGCTTATACTGGTGAGCGACCGCCTGACCGATCTGGCAAGCATAATGAAGGGTTGGCGGACCTACGGCACAATGACCGCAATAAAACACGGGCGTCTTTATGGCGTCCCCGCAGATTTGATCGTGCGTCCCACGCCGCGCATTGTCGCCGGCGTGGAAAAGATTTGTGAACTGGTGGACCGCGCCCGGCAGGACTAATGCAACGCATTTAATGTTGGTCTGCCTGCCCGCCCAATTGAAAGTCGGGGCATCCAGAACAGCATTTTGCACCACAGGGGACACAGAGGAAAAGAGCCAGGTTTATTAGCCCTGTGATCTCCGTGTCCTCTGTGGTTAACATTCATGATGCTTCCAAGTAGTTCAATCAGTAGAAGGGTCGTGTTTCCAAAGCACATCAGCATAACCGTGTTTCTGATTCAGTGACCGGGCGATAACAAAAAGAAGATCGGATAGCCGATTCAGATAACTTAGGCTGACGGTGGTGATCTCTGAAGACCGGGACAGGGTATATAGGCGACGTTCGGCGCGGCGACACACCGAGCGGGCCAGGTGGCAGAGCGCGGCGGCACGGTGCCCTCCCGGCAGAATAAAATCTTTGAGGGAACCCAAGGGTTGATTGAGTTCATCGAGCCGGTGTTCCAAGGTCTCCACCCAGCTTTCCTGGAGCAAGGTCTTGCCCGGCAGGCTCAACTCGCCGCCGAGTTCAAATAATTGATGCTGAATATCCGTCAGTATTTTTTTAATGGATGCATCATCGGTTTCCGATAGCACCAGACCGATGAGACTATTGAGTTCATCCACTGCGCCCAGGGCCTCGATCCGGGCATCGTCTTTGGCCACACGTTGGCCATCCCCCAGTCCGGTATCACCCCGGTCGCCGGTGCGGGTGTATATCTTGGTTAGGCGTTGTCCCATGTGCGTGTTACTTTAGTGACTTAAAAAGATGTGCTAAAAAAAGACTAACACAATGATTTTAATATCCCTCATCCTAGCCTTCTCCCTGGGGGAGAAGGGACGATCCATTAAGTGCCCTTAACACGTTCAAGAGCCTTGGGTCAGCCGATAGATGACCGGTAGTTCAAAGTCATAATCCTGTTTCCCCAGCCACTGCGAGGTTGGAGGGATATGGGGGACTGTACCAATCTGTTGCAGAGTATATACGGCGTCATCATCCAGTATCGCGTAACCGGATGAACGTGACACCCGGATGTTATGTAGTTGCCCATCGGCGCCTAGACGGGCATTGAGGTGGACTTCACCTTCCCAGCCGTACTTGCGGGCCAGGGGGGGGTAGGTGAAATAGCGGCCAAGGGCAAGCCGAACCAGGGCAATGAGTTGATTATGGTATTGCACCCTACGTTTTTTGTTGGTCTCATTATTGATATGGCGACCAACCTCTTTGTCATCATTATTTTTTGCGTGTGTTTGGCCTCCAGTGGCAGCCGATAATGATTTTACAGGGACCGTGGACCGCTTTTGGGTTGCGTTACCCTGATAGTGAGCATTTTTTGAGCTCGCTGTATGTTGGGCGTATATCGTTACACTAAGAGGGGGTGCCGCAAGCCGCAGCATCTCTGGTGGGGGTTGGCCCATGGCCCACGCCAAGGCGAGGCCATGGGAGACTACCGACAATAATAAGAAACGGACGATCATTAGCCGTCTTTGGTCTGTTTGTACTGAATTTCAATAAACGCGGCGCGGCCCCGGGTGTTAAATTGGTCCGCCAGGGTGTAGTTTTGATCGAATAGGTTTTCTATGCGGCCCCTTAACCACCAGCTTGGCGTGAGTTTTTTTTCTGCATAGAAATTGATTAGCGTATATCCACTATTTACCGTGTTGCTGAAATCAGAATCAGGCCGTTCGCTGGTGACCAGGGCATCGAAGCCAGTTCGATAATGACGGCCTGTGTAAGCGGCATTCACAGTCAGGCTTTGTTTGGCTCGACGTGCCAATTGATTGCCGGCATTTCGATTCTCAGGGTCCTGGAGTGTCGCCTGAATATTGAGTTTCCAGGGGTGGCGATCAAGGCTGTAGCTCGCTTCAATCCCGCGGATGCGCGCCTTATCAATATTTTTATTGCGTCCGGGTATAGGGCCCAGGAAGCCATCAGGATCATCGAAGCTAATGAGTTGATCCAGATTGTTTTGGAAGGCGCTGAGTGAAAAAGTTTGCCCCATGCCCATTTGGTACCGCGCCACCCATTCAATATTGCGTGAGGTCTCGGGCTCCAGGTTTGGATTTCCTCCAAAACCGAATCGATCGGTGCTGTCGGGGGCACGGAAGCCGGTACCCACCATGGCGGACAATAGCAGGGCGGGTGTGGCCTGATAAGCGTATCCGGTATCCCATGTGGTGTAGCTGCCGAAGGCATCATGATTGTTGGCGCGGATGCCCAGCGTGAGTTGGTGACGGCCATGCTGTGATTGTAGTTGGGCATAGGCGGCATTTTCGTCAATATCTTCACCCAGGGTATTCCCAAAGGAGGTGGCTCGGGTGCTTTGGTTTGACAGTAGGGCGCCAACGGTCACCAGATTATTGGCATTTAGTTGGAAGTCATTCTGCCAATCGAATACGGTACGCCGTGTGGTGGCAAAGTCACCCCCCTGGTTCTGGATGATGCGGTCCACCATGTGACTGAGTTTGATGGTTGTCCCCCAACGGTTGTTGATTGCGCCTTTTACGGTGAATGCGCTGACCGCATTTTGGTAGTCCTGGTCAAGAGGGTCGAGGAAAAAACCAAAATACTCTGTATTGCCACGGCTCTCCCAATGGCTAAGTTCGGTGGTGAAGCGTTTGCCACGGTGGCCGATACGGGCGTTGATGCTTGTATTGCTGTAACCACTGTCGGTGCTGGCGCCGCGACGTGCTGGAAATCCCCCGGTATTCAGCAGGCTCAGGTCGACGCCACCATAAAAGCGGCCATCATCGTGTCGTACCGCAGCGGACAGCGTTCGGGTCTGGTCACTACCCGTACCCAGCTTGAGCTGTGATGATGTGCCTTTGCCACCGCGCCGGGTGAAGATATGGATTACACCGCCGATGGCGTCAGAGCCATACAGGGTGGAGCGTGGTCCCTTTACGATCTCGATTCGTTCGACCATATCCAGATTAATTTGCTGCAAGGCGGCGCCGCCAATGGTGCCAGGATTAATTTCGACGCCGTCAACCAGGACCAAGGTATGATTACTTTCGGTACCGCGAATAAAGAGGCTGCTGGTTTGTCCGGGGCCACCGTTACGGGCAATATCCAACCCGGCTTGAAACTGTAAAAGCTGAGTCAGGTCCTGGGCCTGGCTCAATTCGATATCGGATCGATTGATAACAAGGGTCGGGGTGATAGCACTGCCATTGACGATGGGTGTACGTGTTGCGGTGACCACCACAGGGGTGGAGCTTGCGGCAAAGCTTTGCTGTGATAAAACCAATCCACAGATCACAGACTGTGTAAAGGATAAGGCGGTGTTAAATCGATAGCTCATGACACTCTCCTGTGCACCCGCCGTGCACATAGGCGATTAATGGGTGCCGATGTTGGGAGAGTTTTGGGGACACGGACCAGCGATAGGACCGGCCCATTGCCCACCGCAACATTGGCTGTTGATGGTCAGCAGGCCGGTCTCCGGGCTTACGAGCGTTTGTTTAACGAATAAATCGCCTTCCCACATCAAAAAATATCTGACGCAGTGGCCTAATGATTCATTCTTGCTCGATCACCGTTGCGGGGGCAGCATCGGAATGACTTGCACCTAAAATATCTGGATAGGGGCACGCGTACCGATTTCCCGTTTCACTCTGCGGATGATTATCCGTTAAGAGCACCTGTGACGTGCGGCGACTGTAGGGGAGGTCTTGGGGCGTGTCAACCCAAGCACGGTATAAATTTAGCGGCAACCGTCTGTGGGTAAAAAGCATTCTATTGCACTTACTCACCACAGAGTTTCTTATGCCGCTGCGCGGCCGCAGATCTACAAGTGACAAGATTCTAAGCTAGCATATAAATCAATGGCTTAGAAATTTGTCACCTGGAAGGTCACAGAGGTCACAGAGGTCACAGAGGTCACAGAGGTCACAGAGGTCACAGAGGTCACAGAGGTCACAGAGGACGCAGAGGACGCAGAGTGAATATCTTTTCCTCTGTGGTGAATAAGCGTAATACGAAAGAAGTGTCACCTAAAATTCAGGCACAATGGGCTTATTCATAGACGACTTTATGCAATGATCGGGTTTTACATCGGCAAGTAGGCAGTTCCATTGTTGTCTTGTAGTCGCCGTATCGGGCATTGATATAATTTTTCCAGGCGTGTTGTGTTGATGACCTCGGTAATGGGTCCATGTTCAACGATACCATCTCCATACAGGAGCATGGCGTGACTGCAATAACACAGAGCCAGATTGACATCGTGCAGCACCATGATGTTGAGGTGTCCGGGTTGTTGGCTGCGTACAGCAAAATGGGCCAGGGTATCCAGTTGATGGCGCATGTCCAGATGATTGGTAGGTTCATCTAATAGACAGACTGGTGGGTCCTGGGTGAGCAGGCAGGCGATGGCAACTCGGCGCCGTTCACCACCGGACAGGGTGTCGAGTTGGCGTTGTTCAAATCCAGTGAGGCCCACTGTGGCCAGTGAGGCTGTGGCGAGGTCTAAATCGTCTTGATTTTCCCAACGCCAGGGATTGATATGGGGGTGACGGCCCATCATGACCGAATTGAGGACAGTGGATGGGAAGGCATCATCGCTACCCTGGAAGAGAATGCCCAGCCGGCGAGCCCGGTCCCGCCCTGACAGGCTACTCAGCGGTTGATTGTCTAACAATATGCAGCCCTTTTGTGCCGGGAGCAGGCCCGCCAGGGTCATGAGCAGGGTGGTCTTGCCGCTACCGTTCGGTCCCAGGATGGCCCAGTTCTGGCCACTGTCCATGGTGAGCTGTAATTGTTCGCACACCCGGGTATCGCCGATGAAGATGCTGAGCGCATTAAGGCCAATGGTGGGCATGCTTGTATTCTTTGCCTGAGTAATTTTAACCGCCAGGAAACAGAAAAAATCTGGGCGTCCTTGACACTTTGGTGGTTAGCGTTCGTGTGTTGGGGTCATGATACTCTCGCAAAGGTGCAAAGTCCGCAGAGATAAAACAGGGGATGTTGCCCATCTTGTCATTCCGTATACGAAAACGTACTATCCCTGCTCACGCTGAGAGCCCCACGGATATAAAAACATGTTTCACGGCAGCATGGTGGCGCTGGTGACCCCGATGTTGGCAGATGGGTCTCTGGATGACACCGGATTAAAAAAACTCGTTGATTTTCATGTGGATAATGGCACTCGTGCCATCATCTCTGTGGGGACTACGGGAGAGTCGGCGACCCTGGATTTTGATGAGCACTGCCAGGTCATGGCCCGCACGGTGGAATATGCCGCTGGGCGCATTGCCGTCATTGGCGGAACTGGCTCAAACTCAACTCGCGAAGCCATTGCGCTGACCCGCTGCGCCCACCAGGTCGGCGTCGATGCCTGTCTATTGGTGACCCCGTACTATAATAAACCCACCCAGGAAGGCCTGTATCAGCACCATATTGCGGTGGCCGAGGCCGTGCCGGTGCCACAAATCCTATATAATGTGCCCGGACGTACTGCCTGTGACATGCTCACCGAGACCGTGGTGCGCCTGAGTAAGCATGACAATATTGTCGGCATCAAAGATGCCACTGGCGATATGCGTCGCGCCCAGGAGATAATGGGCCAGTGTGATGACCGCTTTTCACTCTATTCGGGTGATGACGCGACGGGATTAGAGTTGATGTTGCTGGGTGGCAAAGGGGTAATTTCAGTTACCGCGAACATTGCCCCCCAGGCGATGTCGAAGATGTGCGTCGCAGCCACGGCAGGGCAGGGGAGCGCGGCCAGAGAAATAGATATTGGTCTTGCGGGTTTGCACGAAAAACTGTTTGTCGAAGCAAACCCCATTCCCGTGAAATGGGCGCTGCAAGAAATGGGTATGATTGATTCGGGTATCAGGTTGCCCTTGACGCCATTGTCGTCAAGGTTTCACGACACTGTTCGCCAGGCCATGAAGCAGGCGAGCGTCACCAGGTGAGACAAAGAAGGTTGCTATTAATATGAAAACAAATCACAAACTCAGCGTGGTCATTACGATGATGCTGGCCGTTACAATTGTTGGTGGCTGTGGCTACGTCAAGAAAAAGGTGGGGAAGAAGGATATTAATTATCAGGTGACGAGGAGTGTACAACCTTTGGAGGTGCCACCTGATCTGAGTTCAAGTTCGATTCAAGACGAGATGCTGATACCGGGCCGGACGGGCAGTGCCAGTTACTCGGATTACCAGGGCAGGCAATCTCACCCCGGGACCCAGTCCGGTGGTTTGTTGCCTGAGCAAAAAGGTATACGCTTGGAAGGTAGTGGTGGACAGCGCTGGTTAGTGCTGGATGGGACACCGGAGCAAGTTTGGCCACGGGTACGTGAATTTTGGTTGAAAAATGGATTTCTGATTGCCAAGGAGAATGCACGCACCGGTATTATGGAAACAGATTGGGCCGAGAGCCGGGCCAGGGTCAAAAACGATTTTATTACCAATTTTTTCAGTAAATTTTTGGGTGGGCTTTACTCCAGTGGATTACGGGACAAATTTCGGGTGCGCCTGGAGCGTGGCAAAGAAGAGGCGACCACCGAATTATATCTCACCCATCGTGGCATGGTGGAACGCGCCACCGATCTGACAGGTGGAGAAGCGGTTGAAACCGTATGGGAGGCCCGTCCTGTTGATCCGGAGTTGGAAGCAGAAATGCTGCGTGAATTGATGGTCTATATTGGCGTGGATAAAGGCCGTGCAAAAACCATCGTTGCAGGTAAGGCGGGTTCGCCGGCACAGCATCAGCAACGCGCTCGTCTCGAAAGCGGCACGAATGGCGCCAGAGTATTGCATCTTGATGGTGGTTTTGACGATGCCTGGCGGCGCTTAGGCCTGAGCCTTGATCGGATAAGTTTTACCGTGGTAGATCGCAACCGCAGCGAGGGTATTTACTATGTGCGCTACATCGATACCGATGAGGGCACAAAAAAGAAAAAGGGTTTCTTGAAACGGGTCTTTAGCCGTGGCGGCAAGAAGCGAATTGACAAGGATGAGTTCCAGGTCAAACTCGAAGCCAGTGGCGATACGTCGCAGGTAACGGTGCGTGATAAAAAAGGCGCGCCTGAAAAGTCGAAAACGGGGGCCACGATACTTAAGCTCCTTTATGAGCAATTACGTTGAGGTGGTCGGCAGTATGTCTGGATAAGGCAGGCCATGCGGTTTGCGTCAATAGGCAGCGGTAGCAGCGGAAACGGTACGCTAATCAAGGGGGCTGGGGCGTGTCTATTGGTCGATTGTGGCTTCTCCCTGAAAGAGACCCGCAAGCGTCTGGCGCGCCTGGGGTTGGATGCTGAAGACCTTAGCGGTCTGTTGGTGACCCATGGTCACCGGGATCATATTAGTGGCGTCGGTGTGTTGGCACGGGCCTATGATCTGCCCGTTTGGATGACCGTTGGCACCCAAAAAGAATGCCAACAGGCCAATATTGGGCGCCTGTCAGATGTGCAGCTATTTTACAGTAATGAGGCGTTTGCCATTGATGGCCTGGAAATCGAATCCTTTCCTGTTCCCCATGATGCCAGGGAGCCGAGTCAATTCGTGTTTAGTGACGATTCATTTCGGGTTGGACTGTTGACGGATACCGGTTCCAGCACCAAACACATCGAGCGAGTATTGAGTGGGTGTGATGCACTTTTGTTGGAGTGTAATCACGACATGGATCTTTTGATGGCGGGCGATTATCCGCTGGCGCTTAAACAACGCGTCAGTAGTCAGTATGGCCATTTGGACAACATTACTGCTGGGCAGATTTTATCTAAAATAGATTGTTCAAAGTTACAGCATTTGGTGGCCATGCATTTAAGCCAGAAAAACAATCGCCCGGAGTTGGCGCGTGATGCTCTCAGTGTGGCTATGGAATGTGAACAGCAGTGGATAAAAGTGGCCGACCAGGATGCGGGTTTGGCGTGGTGCGAGCTTAAGTTAAAGAAGGGTTAACTAATAATGAAGCGTGGCGAACATCTGTATACGGGCAAGGCAAAATCGGCCTACCTGACTGAAGACCCAGACAAGATTATCCTTCATTTTCGGGACGACACCTCGGCCTTTGACGGTGAGAAGATAGAGCAACTCGCCAGGAAGGGGACGACCAACAATAAGTTCAATGCCTTCATCATGCAAAAATTGGAGGCCGCCGGGGTACATACCCATTTTATCGAGTTGCTGACCAACGAAGAGTCCGTTGTTCGGCGTCTTGATATGTTGCCCATTGAGTGTGTGATCCGCAATATTGCCGCAGGTTCTATCTGCAAACGTCTGGGCATCAAAGAAGGGATTGATCTGGACCCACCCATATTTGAGTTTTTTCTGAAAAACGATAGTTTGCACGATCCGATGATCAACGAATCCCATATCGTGGGATTCGGTTGGGCCAGTGAGCAGGAAATTGAGGATATGAAAATCTTGACGGCCAGGGTTAACCGGATTCTGCTAAAGCTTTTTGCTGATGCCAACCTGTTGCTGGTGGATTTTAAGATAGAGTTTGGCCGATTCAATGGCCAATTGTTGTTGGGTGATGAGTTTACCCCGGACGGTTGCCGTTTGTGGGATGCCAACACCCGCGAGAAACTGGACAAAGACCGGTTTCGGCGGGGCATGGGTGGTGTGGTCGAGGCCTATGAAGAAGTGGCGCATCGCCTTGGGGTGGAGCTGGATTGACACCCGTGCCGATGGACAGTCGCGAACTGGGACTGCTGTTGGCGCGACAACTGTTCAATCTGGACGACCTCCACTTTGGCATGTGGGACCACGGCCTGGAAGTCAGGCTGGGCAATATCCCGCTTGCGCAACAACGCTTTAGTGATTACCTGATAGACAAAATTCCATCATTAGATGGAGGTGAGCCCTTGCGTGTGCTGGATGTGGGCTGTGGTACCGGGCAGTTGCTATGCCGTTTGCTCGAACTGGGTTATCGGGCCGATGGGGTGTCGCCTTCCCATACCCTAAATCGTGTGATACTAAAACGGCTCAAGGGCATGGCCACTACAAACCATGAGGCACAACTTTTTCCGTGCCGGTTTGAAGATCTGGACGCGTCGGTCCTGGCGGGTCGGTATGATGTTGTTCTGTTTAGCGAGAGTTTTCAGTTCATCAAGATCCACCGTGCACTGGAAAAACTGGGTGGCCTGTTAAAACCCAATGGACTGGTCCTGATCTGTGATGTCTTTAGTCTGGCGAGTCCCAAGCAAGATCCCATACGCAGTGGCCACGGCCTGGAAAAGTTTTTTCGACTCGTCGGTGAGACCCCTTTTATACAAGTGGTGGATGAAGATATTACCCGGCGGGTCAGTCCCACCATTGCCTTGCTCGGCGACGTGGTGCAAAACCGCGTAAAACCTGCCCTGGACAGTACCCACCACTATTTACGCGGCAAGCATCCCGTCATCACTCGTTTGGCCAAGGCCCTTTGGGGGCGGCGTTTTAATCGCGCTTACGACCGTCATTGCGGGGGCGGCTACACCCAGCAGGCCTTCGAGGCCACCAAGTCTTATCGGTTTTTTGCCTATCGTCACAAGGGTGCTGGGCCGGAGCAGAAAACGTGAGTGGTACCGGGGTGTTAACACTACGGGGTACACCGGCCTTATCCACATTCCGCAGTCAGCGCCATCTCCAGGATTTGAAAAAGTGCGTTGCAAGTGTAGAGCACGTATACGCCGAGTATGTGCATTTTGCCGATCTAAGTGACGTGCTGTCCCCATTGGACCATGAAAAACTGGAACGTCTGTTGCATTACGGTCCAGGTATTCAAATCGAATCCCCCTCTGAATTATCCCAGGGTCAATTGTTTCTGGTGGTGCCCCGGCCCGGTACCCTGTCGCCCTGGTCATCCAAGGCCACCGATATCGCCCGGCGCTGTGGACTGGCGCAGCTCAAACGTCTCGAACGCGGCGTTGCCTGGTATCTTGGCGGTGATAAACATCAGCCGTTTACCACCCGGCAACGTGAGGCCCTGAGCCATCGCTTGCATGACCGTATGGTTGAAGTGGTGTTAAACGATTTCGACCAGGCCACGCAACTTTTCCAGGACGCCACTCCCGTTCCACCTGTGTGTGTCGATGTCCTCGGCGGTGGCTACGAGGCACTGGAGGCCGCCAATCAAAGCCTGGGCCTGGCCCTATCGGCGGATGAGATGGACTACCTGGCCAAACATTTTGTTGATATCGGTCGCAATCCTACCGACGTGGAGTTGATGATGTTTGCCCAGGTCAATTCCGAGCATTGTCGCCACAAGATATTTAACGCCAAGTGGGAGATCGATGGGCGGTCCCAGGAGCGTTCCTTGTTTGCCATGATCCGCAATACCCACGAGCAACATCCAGGCGATACCTTGTCGGCCTATGACGACAATGCTGCGGTGAGCCGTGGTGCCCTGGGACGGCGGTTTTTTGCGGACCCGGAAACCGGCCGCTACGCGTATCACGACGAAGAAATCAATCTGGTCATCAAGGTGGAGACCCATAACCATCCCACCGCCATTGCCCCTTTCCCTGGGGCCGCCACCGGATCAGGTGGTGAGATTCGGGACGAAGGCGCCACCGGCCGGGGCGGCAAACCCAAGGCCGGGGTGTGCGGTTTTTCAGTGTCGAATCTTCGATTGCCTGACGCCGTTCAGCCTTGGGAAACCGACCATGGCCGTCCGGCCCGCATCAGCAGCGCCCTGGAGATTATGTTGCAGGGACCGATTGGCAGTGCGTCCTTCAACAATGAATTTGGCCGACCCAATCTGGCAGGGTATTTTCGTTGTTTCGAAGAGACCATCTCCGGGCTCGGCGGCGATGAAGTGCGGGGTTATCACAAACCCATCATGCTAGCCGGGGGTGTGGGTAATATTCGCGGCCCCCATGTGGAAAAACTTTCTATTCCGGTGGGCGCCAAGTTAGTGGTTATCGGTGGCCCCGCCATGCTGATTGGTTTGGGTGGCGGCGCCGCATCAAGTATGTCCAGTGGGTCGAGTGCCGAGGATCTGGATTTTGCCTCGGTACAGCGCAGCAATCCGGAGATGCAACGTCGTTGCCAGGAAGTCATCGATCAGTGTTGGGCTCTTGGCGATGCCAATCCTATCTTGTCTATCCATGATATTGGCGCCGGTGGCCTATCCAACGGCCTGCCGGAGCTGGTCGATGGCGCCGGGCGGGGCGGGCATTTTAATCTGCGCAGCATACCGAACGATGACCTGGGTATGTCACCCATGCAGATTTGGTGTAACGAGTCCCAGGAACGTTATGTGATGGCCATTGCCCCCGAAAGTATGGACCGGTTCATGGCCCTGTGTGCGCGTGAGCGTTGTCTGGTGGCGGTGGTGGGCAAGGCCACTGCGGAGCGGCAACTTCGTTTGGACGATCTACAATTTGTAGATGAACCGGTGAGCGGTCATTGTGAACGCTATGACCGTCCCATCGACATGGACCTGGCGGTGTTGTTGGGTAAGCCCCCCAAGATGCGGCGGGTGGTAGAGCATATTGATCGCAGTCAGCCACCCCTGCGTGTTGAAGCCATCGACCTGGCCGATGCGGTGCAACGGGTGCTGCATTTGCCTACGGTGGCGGACAAGACTTTTCTGATCACCATCGGTGACCGCAGCGTGACCGGTCTGGTGGTGCGAGATCAAATGGTGGGACCCTGGCAGGTGCCGGTGGCCGATGTGGCGGTGACCGCGTCGAGTTATCACGGTTATACCGGCGAAGCCATGGCCATGGGGGAACGCACCCCGGTGGCACTGTTGAACCCCGCAGCCAGCGCGCGCATGGCGGTGGGGGAGGCCCTGACCAACTTGGCGGCGGCCCAGATCGGCGCCTTGGAGCAAGTAAAATTAT
Source organism: Acidiferrobacteraceae bacterium (assembly GCA_011052015.1). GTDB lineage: Bacteria > Pseudomonadota > Gammaproteobacteria > HyVt-429 > HyVt-429 > HyVt-429. Next base: position 20,973 of record DRJZ01000114.1, read on the forward strand.
CCGCCAATTGGATGGCCGCCGCCGGACACCCCGGGGAAGATGCCGGCCTATACGATGCAGTTCATGCAGTGGGCATGGAACTGTGTCCGGCATTGGGCATCTGCATCCCCGTGGGCAAGGATTCCATGTCCATGAAGACCGTATGGCGAAATGAGCAGGGCAAAGAACAGGCAGTGACCGCACCCCTGTCCTTGATCATCACCGCGTTCAGTGCGGTACAGGATGTGCGACAAACCCTCACCCCACAATTGCGTACCGATCGGGGTGACAGTGATTTATTTCTTGTTGATCTTGGTCAAGGTCTAAATCGTTTGGGGGGATCGGCGCTGTGCCAGGTTTATAAACAACTCGGTCACGACGCCCCCAACCTCGATCACCCTGAACAATTCAAGGCCTTCTTTGGGCTGATCCAACGGCTTAACCAGGAAGGCGTGTTATGGGCCTACCATGATCGTTCCGATGGCGGACTGTTGGTGACCTTGTGTGAGATGGCCTTTGCGGGGCACTGTGGAATCAACATCGATCTGAGTGTTTTTGCGCCAAGCTCTTCAGCACAGGTGTTGGCATGCCTGTTCAATGAAGAATTGGGCGCGGTCATACAAACACCCGTAGATCAACGTCAACACATCGTCGATACCTTTGCTGCGGCCGGGTTGGAGGAGGCATTACATCGATTGGGTAGCGTGTCTGACGACGATTTCGTGCGCATCCACAATAATGGTGAAACAATATTTGAACAGTCTCGTCAGGATCTGCATCGCGCCTGGTCTGAGACCAGTTGGCGTATGCAGTCTCTACGCGACAATGCCGACTGTGCCCAGGAGGCATTCGACCGGCTTTTGGATGCCAGCGATCCCGGTTTGCAGGTCAAGCCCACGTTTGATCCCGATGAAGATATCGCCGCGCCATTTTTAAATCTTGAGGCAAAACCGACGGTGGCCATCCTGCGTGAGCAGGGCGTTAATGGTCAGGTAGAGATGGCGGCGGGTTTTGACCGCGCCGGTTTCAAGTCCATCGACGTGACCATGAGCGATATCCTCGATGGCCGCGTTTCCCTTAAACAGTTTTCCGGATTAGTGGCCTGCGGTGGGTTTTCCTTTGGCGATGTCCTGGGAGCGGGTGAGGGTTGGGCCAAGTCCATTCTATTTAATAATCAGGCTCGAGATGAGTTTACCGCTTTTTTTGAGCGTGCCGATAGTTTTGCCCTGGGGGTGTGTAATGGTTGTCAGATGTTGTCCAACCTGCGCGAACTGATCCCTCAGAGTGACCACTGGCCCCATTTTGTGCGCAATCGCTCAGAACAATTTGAGGCTCGCTACGTGATGGTGGACATACCGGAGAGCCCCTCCCTGTTTTTTGCCGGCATGGTGGGTTCCAAGCTTCCCATTGTGGTGGCCCATGGCGAAGGCCGGGCCGAATTTCACGAGACACAAGATGATCAGTGGCTGTTGGATAAGCAACGGGTGGTCATGCGTTATATCGACAACCATGGTGACATCACCACCACCTATCCCAGTAATCCCAATGGTTCAAGCCTGGGTATCACCGGATTGACCACCGGCGATGGTCGGGTCACCATCATGATGCCCCACCCCGAGCGTTTATTGCGAACCGTCAACCATTCCTGGTATCCCGATAGTAACGGTGACGACGGGCCGTGGTTGCGCCTGTTTCGTAATGCCAGGGTGTGGGTGGGTTAAAGACCCCTTTGTAAGCGCAAGATAAAAATTGCGTAATGCCTCCCCCCTAAACAGTCATACTGGCTGTTAAAAGCGACTGTTGAAAAACCACCAAAGTCACCACTCAGTGTTTATGCGCTGATATTAGGGTGATATTGGCTGAAGTGCACCTATCTCTTTGAATTTAAATTGTTTTTAGTGCCGTATTTTCACGGATTTGTTGCATGATATACGGCAAAGGCTTGGATATTCCCAAATCCCGGAATATCCAAGCAAAGGCCGGTGAGCATTGCCCATACCCCGTGTATGGGTTCATAATGCAAACCAATCAAAGACTTAAGTGGAATCACCCGTCATGGAAAAAAGGAGGATAGACGCCAAACGCCGTATA
>DRJZ01000115.1 GCA_011052015.1 Acidiferrobacteraceae bacterium
GAATGACGAATTAATCAGAGCTTCCTTAGTTTTTATCGAGGGCCGCCGAACGGCGCAATTCGACGGGTAAAGAGAAGGCCACATTTTCTGGACGTCCATCAATCTGCGACACCTGTTCCGCGCCCCATTCCTTTAGCTTGGCAATCACCTGTTCCACCAGGATCTCGGGCGCCGAGGCCCCGGCGGTCACACCGACCCGCTCACACCCTCCAATCCATTCCCGTCGAATATCCTGGGCGCCATCAATAAGATAGGACGGCACATCCATCTTTAGGGCGATTTCGTTGAGTCGATTGGAGTTAGAACTGTTCACCGAGCCCACCACCAGCACCACATCACACTGGGAGGCCAGGCCCTTCACCGCGTCCTGGCGGTTCTGGGTGGCATAACAAATATCTTCCTTGCGCGGTCCGCGAATGTGTGGGAACCGATTACGTAACGCATCAATAACCCGCGCGGTATCGTCCATGGACAAAGTGGTTTGAGTAACATAAGAGAGTGCCTTAGGATTGGCGACCTTGAGGTTCGCTACATCTTCGGTGGTCTCCACCAGATACATACCCCCCTCCGCCTGGCCTAAAGTGCCCTCGACTTCTGGATGACCCGCGTGACCAATCAAAATCACTTCATCGCCGTCCTTGCGATGCCGTATCACTTCCATATGGACCTTGGTCACCAACGGACAGGTGGCATCGAAAACTTTGAGGTCACGCCCATCGGCCTCGCCCCTGACCTTTTTTGACACCCCGTGGGCGCTGAAAATCACCGTGGCACCATCCGGTATGTCGGACAACTCATCCACGAATATCGCACCATCACGGTGCAGGCGCTCCACCACAAAACGGTTATGCACCACCTCATGGCGCACATAGATGGGCGGACCAAAGAGCTCCAGGGCACGTTCAACGATCTCGATGGCACGGTCAACACCGGCACAAAACCCCCGAGGATTAGCAAGAATAACTTTCATGGTGTTTTCGTAATAAGTAAAGGGCACTTCTATTAATTGATAATCCCTTCTCCCTCCGGGAGAAGGTTAGGATGAGGGGGGTACTCCCGGAGGGAGAGGGAATTAATAGAAGTGCCCTAAATAAGTTATAGCCGCAAAGGCGCTAAGACGCAAAGAAATGGATGTCTCCCCGGAAATAAATTGGCGGGATAAAGCCCGACCTACAATCTCTGCGCTAGTAGACTTTTTCCCTTTGTTTTCTTTGCGCCTTCGCGTCTTCGCGGCGAATCACGCTAATTCTTCGGAGCTCTCCACATCCAGGATCTTTATCTCAAAATCAAAGTCGTGCCCAATCAACGGATGGTTAAAATCCACTGAGGCCTTGTTGTCTTGTATGGACTGCACCACCCCTGGCACATCGTCGCCGGCCGGGGTGGTGAAACCATACACCGTGCCCACATTCACTTGCATGTCTCCGGGGAATTCGATCAGATCGATGTCGTGCACCAGATCCTCGTCATAATAGCCAAACACCTCTTGATCGGCCGACACATCATAGGTCTCGTGATCACCGGCCTTAAGACCCATCAACAGAAACTCGAGGGGCTCCACCAACTCGCCATCGCCCACTACCAGGGTCATAGGTTCATCGTCAAAGGTCGAATCGAACTCTTTGCCATCTTTGAGTCTCAGACAAAGATGTAGATCCACCCTGGAACCGTGTTTGATCACTTCCGCCATATTGTCAATCTCCGCTGGAATCCCCAGCCCCACCCCATCGAATCCCGAAGGCATCCAATATCAGTAAAGCCGCACCGATGAAAATGGCCGAGTCGGCCACATTAAAGGCGGGCCAGTGCCAGCCCGCATAATGCAGATCAACGAAATCCACCACATGCCCCAACATCAAACGATCGGTAACGTTTCCCAGGGCGCCACCCAACACCAACAACAAGGCGATAGCGACTTGAATATCGGCCCGGCTAAGGCGCTTTAGATAGATCAAGATAAATACCGAAACCACAATGGCAACGGACACAAAAAATATGTTTTGCCAACCGCTGGCGCTGTTCAAAAACCCAAACGCCGCACCGGTGTTATACACCAGAGAAAAATTAAAGAATGGGGCGATCTCCATGGGGGGCTGCCCGAGTAAGGCTGATACTGCTATATATTTGGTGGTTTGGTCGAGTATCAACACCACCACCGCAATCCACGTCAATTTTAACATAAGGGCACTTCTTATTAATTGTTAGTCCCTTCTCCCTCCGGGAGAAGGTGAGGATGACGACTGCATGGACGCAGGAGGTAGAGCAACGCAGGACGCAGTTGCCGAGGGAATATTAAAATCAGTGTCTTAGTTTTGTCTGTCCCCCTCACCCTAGCCCTCTCCCGAAGGGAGAGGGGATTAATAAAAGTACCCATCAGACAAAGTGCCTCGTTTCACCTTTGCCCGTTGTGTTGCCCACACAACGGGCACAAATCTGCGGGTGGGCACTGTTGACGCCGACGTCCTCGCGGTGATGCCAACAACGTATGCACTTTTCGTGACCACTGGCATTGACCACCAAAGCCAGGTTCTCGTCCACGCCTTTACACCAACCCGTCCCCAGATCCAGGGCGTCGGCTGGTTTATCCGCGTAGGGAAAGACCCGGGCATAAGACGTGATAAAGGCAAACCGGGTCTCATCGTCCAGGCTTTGTAACACCTTGAGTGTCTCGCCTTCGCAGTAGAGTTCCACTTCCGCGTCTAAAGACGAACCGATGGTCTTGTCCGCACGCAGTTTTTCCAGCTCGGCGCCCAGGGCCACCCTAACATTGGCGATGACCTGCCAGCGGGTCAACATCTTATCGGCATGCTTGGCCAACGGAATGTCGTACCAGGCAGCAAGAAAGACACTGTCACTGCGTTCACCGGGCATGTAGCGCCAGACCTCCTCGGCAGTGAAACTCAAAACAGGTGCCAACCAACGGGTCATGGCCTCCAGAATATGGAACATGGCGGTCTGGGCCGAACGCCGCGATCGGCTGCCTTTTGGCGTGGTATACAAGCGGTCTTTCAGCACATCCAGGTAGAACCCACCCATGTCCATGATGCAAAATTGGTGCACCAACTGATAAATCTGATGAAAATTAAAGTCTTCGTAGGCCTCCAGGATGCGTCCCTGAATCTGGGCGGCCCGGGCCAGGGCCCATTGCTCAACCTCCAGCAATTCATTCTCATCCAACAGATTCTTTGCCGGGTCAAAATCGGCCAGATTACCCAGCAAAAAGCGTGTGGTATTACGCACCCGGCGATAGGTGTCGGCAACGCGTTTTAAGATTTCATCGGAGATGCTCATCTCGCTACGGTAGTCCGTGGCCGCCACCCACAGCCGTAAAATATCGGCGCCCTGGGCCTTGATAATCTTCTGCGGCAAGATGGTATTGCCCAGGGACTTGGACATCTTTTTGCCCTTTGAATCCACGGTAAAACCATGGGTCAGCGCGGTCTTGTAGGGGGCCGACCCCTCCATCGCGATGGCCGACAGCAAGGCAGACTGGAACCAACCCCGGTGTTGATCCGACCCTTCCAGGTAGAGGTCCGCCGGGAAGGTCAATTCCTCTCTGGGCTTTAACACGCAGGCATGGGTCACCCCGGAATCAAACCACACATCCAGGATGTCGGTGACCTTTTCGTAATCGGCAGCGTCCGTGCCTATCAGTTCGCTGGGATCTAAATCAAACCAAGCCTCGACACCGCCCTGCTCCACCCGCTGGGCTACCTCCTCAATGAGACGAGCACTGTCGGGATGGGGGGTGTTGTCGCGTTTGTGTATGAACAAGGTAATGGGCGTGCCCCAACTGCGCTGACGTGATACACACCAGTCGGGCCGACCGTCCACCATGCCCTCGATACGGGCCTCACCCCATTGGGGAATCCACCGGATCTTTTTGATTTGTTCAAGCGCCTTTGCGCGCAGGCCCTCCCGATCCATGCCGATAAACCACTGCGGTGTAGCACGAAAGATAATGGGTGACTTGTGCCGCCAGCAGTGAGGATAACTGTGCAGCAATTTTTCCACATACATCAGGGTGCCCTTTTCCTGCAGCACCTCGATCACATGGTCATTGGCCTTGAAGACATGCTCGCCCCCAAATAACGGCGTGTCATCGAAAAAACAACCATTGCCCCCTACCGGGTTATCCACCTCCAGGCCGTATTCACGTCCGATAATGTAGTCGTCCTGGCCATGACCGGGAGCAGTATGCACCGCACCAGTGCCTGCCTCGGTGGTCACATGTTGCCCCAGGATCACCGGCACCTGGCGATCATAAAAGGGGTGGCGCAGGGACAACCCATCCAGACGGCTGCCACTGCAATGGGCCACCACCTGATGGTCTTCGACGCCGTAACGTTTCAAAACTGGGGTTAAAAGCGCCTCAGCCACCACCATGCGTTCCGTTCCCTGACCCTGGTCACACTGCACCACCACATATTCCAACTCGGGATGCAGGGCCACGGCCTGATTGGCAGGCAGGGTCCAGGGTGTGGTGGTCCAGATGATCACGCTGATGGGGCCACTACCCGGTCCCTGTGCTGTCGCCACGCAGCGATCCATGAATTTTTCTTCGTCCACCACCCTAAATCGCACATCAATGGCGGGAGAAGCCTTGTCCTGGTACTCCACCTCGGCCTCGGCCAGGGCCGATCCGCAATCACTACACCAATGCACCGGCATAGCGCCGTGATAGAGATGACCGTTTTTAAACACCTCGCCCAAAGCGCGGACGATATTGGCCTCGAACACCGGGTCCATAGTGAGGTAGGGATCATCCCAGTCCCCCACCACCCCCAAGCGAATAAAATCCGCCTTCTGCCCGGCCACCTGTTTGCTGGCGTATTCCCGGCAGGCCTTACGAAAGGCCTGGGCGTCCACCTTGTGACCGGCCTTGCCGATCTTTTTCTCCACCTGGAGTTCGATGGGCAGACCATGACAGTCCCACCCCGGCACATAGGGGGCATCAAAACCACTCAGGGTCTTGGACTTGACGATGATGTCTTTGAGCACCTTGTTGACCGCATGGCCCAGATGGATATCGCCATTGGCATAGGGGGGACCATCGTGGAGCACATACTTGGGACGACCGGCTCCGGCCTCGCGCAGCTTCTTATAGAGGCCGATCTCGTCCCAATGCTTGAGGACTTCCGGTTCCCGATTGGCCAGATTGGCACGCATAGGGAAATCCGTCTGCGGCAAATTGAGGGTGTCTTTGTAATCGGTCATAGATTAGGTTCAGAGGACAAAAATCAAAGCCGTACATAGTAGAGGTAACGCGAATTATTGGCAAAGGTTTATCGCGTCAATCTCAATCAGTTCCGTTTATGGTGGGTTAAACTTAACCAGCTCCACGCACCACCGCCGCATATCAAAATGAAGCTGTGGCCATGGCCCTGCCTTAAATCCAAAACACCGTCATTCCGGGCGAAACAAAGTGGAGACTCGGAATCCAGGGTGTTCAATTTGTGTACCACCTGGATTCCCATTTTCACGGGAATGACGTGTAAGTGGGGCAGCAATGGGGCCACCTTAATGTTAAGGAATCTCTGATTGATTCGCCATTCCGGCCACAGCGAAGCGGAGAGCCGGAATCCAGAGACTCAAAATCAATAGGTTACTGGATTCCCGCCTTCGCGGGAATGACGGAACTGGAATTAATCGGAGTTTCCTTAAATTGGATCTAGGCGAAAGAACCATCACTCCCGCCCAAAGTAGGCCTTGGCCTCAACCACGTCCGCATCAATCTGGGTCTTTAGGGCCTCAAAATCATCGAACCGTCGCTCGTCGCGCAGCTTGTATTTGAAGTTCACGTTCACATAGTGGCCATAGATGTCTTTGTCAAAATCAAATAAATGGATTTCCAGCAGCGTCCGAGTACCGTCCACGGTGGGCCGAGTCCCCACGTTGGCCACCCCGGCCACCGGCTCGCCCTCGACCCCAAACAGTTCCACCGCAAACACCCCCCGCACCGGGGTATTCTTACGGTGCAAATGAATATTGGCGGTAGGAAAACCAATGGTCCGGCCTCGCTTGTCACCATGGGCCACCCGACCACACATGCGGTAAGGACGGCCAAGAAGCTTTTCGGCCACCACTAGGTCCCCGGCTGCCAGGGCCGCGCGGACGCGGGTGCTGGAGACCCGCTCCCCGTCCACCTTAAAACTGCGCATATTGACCACCTGGAATCCGTGGTCCGCCCCGGCCTGTTGTAACATGGCAAAATCACCACGACGGCCATGACCAAATCGAAAATCATCCCCCACCACCAAGTATTTTACTCCCAGACCTTTATGGAGAAGTTCGTGGATAAAGTCCTCCGCCACCATCTCAGAAAAATGAGCATCAAAGCGGATGCACAAAACCCGATCCACAGAATAACGACGCAGGGCCAGGAGCTTTTCCCGTAGCCGCGTCAGCCGCGCCGGGGCCCGATCCGGGGCAAAAAATTCCTGGGGTTGGGGCTCAAATATCATCACCGTGGACGGGACCTCAAAGTGATCCGCCTGTTCGGCCAACTGGCCGATCACCGCCTGGTGCCCCAGGTGCACGCCATCGAAATTGCCAATCGTGGCCACACAACCACGATGCCGGGGCTGTAGGTTGTGCAGCCCGCGAATTAATTCCATAAAAACAATGGGTTATATTGCATAATTGGAGCAGATCATAACGATTAGCCAAGGATAATTCCAGGGGGTGAATGACCCCAACCCCAAGAGGTTGGCAAACGGACGGGGTGACCTCCAAATCCAACCCTTCCGGGCCACCCGCAACCCCGCTTCAACTGTTTATTTCCTTTATTGATCAGTGAGTTATAGTTTTATCCCTGGAGTGCTTTTACAAACGACTTTAATGGAGGATACTTGTCACCAGCAAGTGCATGCTCGCCATGACTACGGAGAACACCCATGTCTACAGCCAAGAAGATGGCTAAAGAGATCATCGATCGTCTCCCGGAAGAGGCAAGCTGGGAAGATATCCTCTATGAACTCTACGTGATGCAGGAGATCGACCAGGAACTCGCCGAGGCCGCCGCCAACGACGTCCCCCTGGACAAAGTCCGCAGCCTGGATAGCTGATTCCAGGCCCCTGGCGTTTTCTGTTACCACCCTCTCAATCTCTCAACCCTGGGCGGGGTTCCAGAAAACAGTCTGGTTTCTTGTACCTTACGAATAGTGCTTACTTACAACAGTTTCCGGTAATCAAAGGCTAGGGCCTTCGCCAGTTTCTTGGCATTGGATTTACCTAACACTCGTTTGTTATTCTCCATTTCAGAAAGATGGTGCTGGCGGATGCCGGTTCTATCCGCCAGTGCGGTTTGGGTGAGCCCGGCGCGTTGGCGATACAGACGCAAAAAGTATCCGGGCGTGCGGTAACGGTCACCGTTACGCTGTTTCGCCTCTGCGTGAATCACCGTTACAGACACACGGTCTTCCGCCAGGTATTGATCCAGCGCGGAACGGATCATCTTTTTCAAACGTATCTGATTCACCTTGCCACTGGGTTTTAGGACCACATCGCCCAAGTCATGATGAATTTTGAGTGCTTGACTCATCGGTAAGCCTCACGTCGGTGCCCAACATAAAATATTTCGATCTCTAAGGCCTGTTCACCAATGACACGATAACGCATTCGGTAGCGGTAATTCAGCCGCAGGCGGTACTCACAATTTTCCGTTTTCAAGGTATTCCACCCTTGTGGGTTAACACCCTGTTCCTCCAGATCAATCATGGCCAGATCGGCTAAGTCCTGGATAGACCGTGGTAGTTTTGCCAATTGCTTATGCGCTTTTCGAGTCAGGTAAACAGTCCATGTCATTACTGGAGTATATACCATTTTTTGGTATATACCCCCATCTTTTAATTACCGGCCATGAAATACATAATGTCAATACAATTGTATTGACATTATAACCGGCGCACCTATAATTCTTCAGATGAAAACAACCAAGACAGAGCAACTGCAAATTCGCGTTTCCCGTGAAGAAAAAGCGCGTATAAAACAATCTGCCAAGCGGGCGAATTTGCCCATGTCTGATTGGGTGTTGAGTAAGTTGATCCCGTCACATCAACAATATTTTCAAGCACTGGTAAAAGAATTATGTACCGATGATGGTACACGTTACACACTGTCTTCTTTAAACGATTTTCTGACGCCTTTATCCAACGGGGAGTTGTTAAGTGCCGTTAGCGAAGAACCCGTCTCGCTACCCAATCAATACCGAAGCAATTACCTTGCAGCGACGATTGAGTATGCTTGCCATAAGAATGACATTGAACCACCGGAGTGGGTTAACAAAATAGATCCATTGGACAAGCCAGTATTTGCTTCTGAGTTGAAAAGCTTAAAATTGCATTTGCTCATTCACTCCCCACCACCTTTTCGTCGCCGCAATATCTTTATTGACGCCAGTCTTGGTGACAGAATATGAAAACTCAGTTTTCAAAAAAAGACATCAATCGCTTGTTCGCACTTCTGAATGAAGAATTAATATCCGATGACGTGCATGGAGAGCTCTATGTTGTGGGTGGCGCAGTCATGTGCCTAGTATATAATGCACGCGCTTCTACGCGCGATATTGACTCACTATTTATACCAGCCGCCAAGATTCGACAAGCGGCCCAGCGAGTATCTGCGAAAGCGAATATAAAAGAAAACTGGCTCAATGACAGCGTAAAAAGTTTTCTGTCTGAAAAAACTTCTTTCAGCATTTTTTTAGAGCTAAGTCATCTAAAAATAATGTGTGCACAAGCAGAATATCTTTTAGCAATGAAATGCCTGGCGATGCGAATAGGTGAAGAATTTTTCGATCTGGATGATATTCGTTATCTTATCCGCTATTTAAACATTTCCGCATACGATCAAGCCATTGACATCATTAGCGAATACTACCCAATCCACCAATTCCCTCAGAAAACGCTCTATGCGATTGAAGAGATATTAAGCTAAGCATCAGCACCAACAAATGCTACACTACTGCACTCAATTAAACGTCATGACCTCCACCGGTTGTGGCTCTGTGTTTAGATCGGAAACGTTTAGACGACAGGAATCAGAGCGCTGTTTTACCGCCTCGGGTGAGTTGAAATAGGCTAAGTCTTCATCTATATTTCTTCCGCTAGATGTTAGCGAGTACTGCCTGGCGTATCGGCACAAAGAATCATAAACAGTTACATCTGGGTCATTAGGCGCGCGGGTCGGGTGTGCATAGACCCCCCTTGCCTTAATCATAGGCCTGACAATGATTTTATTTTTTTCTGGGTCGTAGCCTGTGTAATCCCCTGCTTTCAATTTTGTTGCAACCGGCAGGCCAACAACCCCCACTGTCTCATCTACAAACAATGACACATTCAAACTATCCGGATCCGTTAATACGGATACCCGAAAAAAACTGCCGACGGGTAGATCGGATGCCTTGACCAATTCTATCGCCTCTTCAGGTTTCAAAGGATCAAAATTGGTCTTGACCTTTACACTGACAGTTCCCGCCTCGTAACCTTCTGGTAAGGGACCCACAATGGCTTCGGCAAGGGTGTGATAGGCCATCTCGGGGGGGGCATTCGGATCTGGGCGATAATCTGTATGTAATACATAATCGGTGGTGTTGGTCCACACAATGGGGGTGGGGGCGGAGATGCGTTTAGTGGCCACCACCACCGCATCGTCTTCTTGATGGGCCATATCACCGATGGGTCCCATTTTTCCTCGATA
>DRJZ01000116.1 GCA_011052015.1 Acidiferrobacteraceae bacterium
GCCGCTGCGCGGCCGCAGATCTACAAGTGACAAGATTCTAAGCTAGCATATAAATCAATGACTTAGAAATTTGTCACCTGGAAGGGCACAGAGTTATCAGTGCAATTATTATCTTATGGGCACTTCTATTAATTGATGATCCCTTCTCCCTCCGGGAGAAGGTTAGGATGAGGGGATATTAAATCAATAACTTATCTTTGTTTTATTCCCTCACCCTTGCCCTTTTATGCCCTAGGGGTGCTCCCGGAGGGAGAGGGTATTAATAGAAGTGCCCTTATTTCTCTGTGTCCTCTGTGGTGAATGAATAAGTTCAATGTTTGATTCTAGAACTTCGAGGCCTGGCTTTTTAACAGTACATAGACTGCACCGGCACCGCCGTCGGCGGGTTGGGCGGGGCAAAATGCCAACACTTCTTTATGCTGCCGTAACCAACCGTTGACGTGTCGCTTAATAACCGGTGTTTGGTTGTAAGAACCATGGCCCTTGCCATGGATGACGCGTACACAGCGCCAATCAGATTGATGGGCCTGAAGCAAAAACTGTGATAAATGCGAGCGGGCCTGGAGGATGGTGTCGCCATGCAGGTCGAGTTCTGCCTGTATAGTAAATTGACCTCTTCGTAACCGGCGTATCACCCGTTGCTGTATACCCTGACGGGTATAGGACAACTCACCACCGTGTTCTACATCTGCCCAATTTGGGATTACAGCAGAGCCATTTGAACTTAAGTCATCCCCGGTGGATTGCTCAATGGGTAATGGCGGCCTTTTTGCGTTGAAATGAGGAATGTGGTTTTGATCAAGCCTGCGTACCTTTTGCATCGCTTGACGAAAATATTTGGCGTCATCTTCGTCCACTTTGAATACCAAGGTGATTGTTAAGCCATCAAACCTAGTCTGTTTTAATAGAATCCAGGTAACGTTCCGCATCGAGTGCTGCCATACAACCGCTACCCGCTGAGGTGATGGCCTGCCGATAAATATGGTCCATTACGTCACCGGCGGCAAATACGCCCACGATGCTGGTGGCAGTGGCATCTCCAGCAGTACCACTTTTTACTTTGATGTAGCCATGGTCCATGTCTAGTTGTCCTTCGAATAAAGTAGTATTTGGTTTATGACCAATGGCGATGAATACACCCTGTAACGCAATCTGTTTTAGCTGACCCTCTTTATTTTTGATAGACATACCTGTCACACCACTGTCATCACCGAGTACTTCTTCAAGCTGATGGTTCCATTCGATATTGATATTACCACCGGGTTTTGTTTTTTCCATCAACCTGTCAATAAGAATAGCCTCTGCTGAAAATTTGTCGCGTCTGTGAACAATAGTAACCTGTTTGGTGATGTTAGAAAGGTAGATGGCTTCTTCGACAGCGGTATTTCCGCCACCAATGACTGCCACATCCTGACCTTTATAGAAGAATCCGTCGCACGTTGCGCAGCCGGAAACTCCACGGCCTTTAAAGGCTTCTTCTGATGGCAGGCCAAGGTATTTGGCCGATGCGCCGGTGGCGATAATAAGCGCCTCACAACTATATTGACCACTGTCCCCGGTCAAGATTATCGGGCGCTTATTTAATTCTGCCGTATGAATATGATCAAATATGATTTGGGTGTTAAATCGTTCGGCGTGCTTGCGCATGTGTTCCATGAGATCGGGGCCCTGCAGACTTTCTGTGCCTCCAGGCCAGTTGTCGATCTCGGTGGTGGTCATCAGCTGACCCCCTTGTTCGAGCCCGGTAATCAAGACCGGATTGAGGTTGGCGCGTGCGGCATAGACGGCGGCTGTGTAACCCGCTGGACCTGAGCCCAGGATGAGCAGTTGACAGTGTTTAGTTTCACTCATGGTGTTGGAAGTGCTCCTGTAAAATTGTATCTTAAAGGAAGCTCTGATTAATTCGTCATTCTGGCCCCCGGCCTTCGCCGGGGCAGGCTGCGCGAAGCGAAGAGCCGGAATCCAGAGCAGTAAAATCAATGTGTTACTGGATTCCCGCTTTCGCAGGAATGGCGGAACCGGAATAAATCAGAGGTTCCTTAATTAATGATAATTGCCGTCACGCTGATATAGCGAGGTGGTGACCGCTATGTTACGACAACCCGCATAAAGAGGGCAAAACATGAAGATTGGGGTCCCCAAAGAGGTCAAGCCGCTTGAGGAACGGGTGGCGCTGATACCGGATGCGGTGGGGCATCTGGTTGAGCGCGGTCACGATCTGTTTGTCCAACTCAGCGCGGGGGGCGCAAGTGGCTATTCCGATGAGTTATATAGAGAAGCCGGGGCCGAGATAGTTCCCGACGCTGATGCTTTGTATCAGTCGGCACAGTTGATTGTGAAGGTTAAAGAGCCCATAGATTCTGAATTTGACCGGCTCGAAGAACGGCACCGGCTTTTTTCCTATCTCCACCTTGCAGCCAATCCTGAGCTTTGCGATGTTTTGCTGGATAAGGGTCTGGTTGCGGTGGCATTTGAGACGGTCGAGGTCCGGGGCCAATTGCCATTACTGGCCCCTATGAGTGACATAGCAGGCCGACTATCGGTACAGATTGGCGCCACCTTATTGCACCGTTATCATGGGGGACGAGGATTACTTCTGGGGGGGCTTGCAGCAGCAGAACGTGGGTCAGTAGTTGTTTTAGGGGCCGGCAGCGCTGGTGGCAAGGCCGCGGCGACCGCAGCTGCCTTAGGTGCCGAGGTGACTGTGTTTGCGCGCGCCAGAGCGAGTTTAGAGAAGATGCGTCAACTGGGGAACAATGTCACCGCACTTTACGCCTTTAAAGACAGTCTGGTGAAGGCCGTCCAAAATGCAGACTTGTTGGTTGGGGCGGTGCTTGTCCCTGGGGCAAAGGCGCCACAGTTGATCGACGAAAACTTGGTTAGCGCCATGAAGCCCGGTAGTGTTATTGTAGATATTGCGGTGGACCAAGGCGGTTGTATTGAAACGACGCACCCCACAGACTATACAGCCCCCACCTATGTCAGCCAAGGCGTCGTACACTTTGCAGTAACAAATATGCCAGCGGCAGTACCACGATCCGCCTCCCAAGCATTGTCTGCAGCCTTGATACCCTACGTGACCCGCCTGGCTGAAGACGATTGGCAGCAGGACGAGGCCCTGCAAAGAGGCATCAACGTTGCCCATGGCAAGATGGTGAATTCTGCTGTTGCCGAGGCACTTAATCTTAAAACGAATTAATGTAATTTATTCTGGAGTTATGAGGTAGCAGTTAAGTGGCACAAGCCCGTTGGAAAAAAACTCAGACAGATCCATTCACACCCAAACTTGCTCGGATCTTAAGAGAAGTTGCGTTGTATGTTTTCGGAGCCTTTGCAATATATATGCTGGTGTCACTTTTAAGCTATTCACCACAAGACCCTGGTTGGTCACACAGCGGTAATCAAACGGTGACCGATAATCTTGGTGGCCCCTATGGAGCTTGGTTTGCTGATTTCTTTTTTCAGGTGTTTGGGTATATGGCCTACTCTCTACCATTAATGGCGGCCTATGCTGGATGGAGGCTCTTCTATGAACGTAGTACGGCACAGGCTCTGGATCCGAGGCAGAAGATACTGATTGCTATTGGCTCGGTGTTAACCATCGCAGGTGGTTGTGGGTTAGAAAACTTGCATTTTGCATTTATTGCCCTGGATAAACCGTTTGTGGCGGGAGGTATTATTGGCGATATATTGAGCCGCAGTATGGTTTCCGGGTTTGGTCCAGTAGGCACAACCCTATTCTTGCTTGCTACATTTCTTTCGGGAGTCACACTGTTGACCAGCCTGTCCTGGTTCTGGGTGATGGATACGACAGGACGTTATGCATTTGAACTTTGTTATCTTACCCGGCGTTTGGCCACGGGTCTGAATGATACGCTCACCGGAGTACGGGCGCGGCACTTACGACAAGATAGTGTGGCAGAAATTCGCAAACAAATGACCCGTGAAAGGCGCCCACGCATTGAGCCACAAATGAGAAGCCGAGCGGATAGTGGAAGAGCTCAACGGGAGAAACAGGGCAATCTATTTACAGATAGTAAATGTATATTGCCTCCTTTGAGTCTGTTGGATTCACCGACGACAAAACCGGAGGCCTTTTCCAAGCAATCTTTGGAGGCCATGTCGCATCTGGTTGAGAAAAAACTCAATGATTTTAATTTACAGGTTGAGGTTGTTGGCGTGCAACCTGGGCCGGTGATTACACGATTTGAGTTAGAACCTTCTCCTGGGATAAAGGCCAGCCAGATCACTGCGCTATCCAAGGATTTGGCCCGGGCGCTATCTGTTGTCAGCGTCAGGGTGGTAGAGAATATTCCAGGTAAAACAGTGGTGGGTTTAGAGTTGCCGAATGAGCAAAGAGAAACAGTACGCTTGGTGGAAGGTCTTTCGGCCCGCGGGTTTGAAGAGGCCAACACACCTTTGCCATTGATGTTGGGTAAAGATATTGGTGGGTCGCCAGTAGTGGCCGACCTTTGCAAGATGCCACACTTACTCATCGGTGGGACTACCGGGTCGGGGAAGTCGGTTTGTATCAATGCCCTGATACTCAGCATGCTATACAAATCTGGACCTGATCAGGTGCGTCTGATCATGGTGGACCCAAAGATGCTGGAGCTATCTGTTTATGATGGTATCCCGCACCTCTTGGCGCCTGTGGTGACCGACATGAAGCAGGCAGCCAATGCGTTGCGATGGTGCATCTATGAAATGGAGCGGCGATATCGACTGATGGCGGCCTTGGGTGTGCGCAATGTATCAGGGTTTAACAGGAAGGTGATGACAGCCAGCAAAGCGCGCAGGCCTTTGCTGGATCCGTTGGTGGAGGAGGGTCAGGAAGCCGAAAAATTGGCAACTCTCCCCTACATCGTTGTGATAATTGATGAGTTGGCGGATCTGATGATGGTGGTAGGGAAGAAGGTGGAAGAGTTGATTACGCGCCTTGCACAACGTGCCAGGGCATCCGGGATACACCTGATACTGGCTACACAACGGCCCTCTGTCGATGTCATTACTGGCTTGATTAAGGCCAATATCCCAGCGCGTATCGCATTCCAGGTATCATCCAGAGTGGATTCCCGCACTATCCTGGATCAGATGGGCGCTGAGCAGCTATTGGGTCATGGCGATATGCTCTACATGCCTGCAGGTAGCGGCTCACCGCTACGGGTCCATGGTGGTTTTGTGAGTGACGAAGAGGTGCACGAAGTTGTTGCTCATCTCAAAGAGAATGGAAACCCAGATTATGACGAACAAATTCTGGAGGGGCCAACAGTGGCCAGTGGCGTTGGTGGCGGTAATGATATTGATGAAATGGACTCACTTTATGATGAAGCGCTGCATTGGGTTACAGAAACCCGGCGGGCATCCATTTCAGCGGTACAGCGAAGACTCCACATCGGGTACAATAGGGCGGCCCGCATGATAGAAACCATGGAGGGAGCCGGTGTTGTCGGCCCGTTGCAATCCAATGGTAGAAGGGAGGTATTGGCGCCACCTCCGCCAAAAGACTAATTCGTTTTTTTGCTTAGGAGAATTCTGATCTGTGTTCTTTTGTTATTCCGGCGAAGGCCGAAATCCAATGCTTTTAATTTTATAGCTTACTGGATTCCGGGTGACGTGCAGAAAGCACTAAGGAAGCTCTGATTAATTCGTCATTCCGGCCGCAGCGAAGCGGAGAGCCGGAATCCAGAGCTGCAAAATCAATAGGTTACTGGATTCCCGCCTTCGCGGGAATGACGGAATTGGAATTAATCAGAGTTTCCCTAATACTGTAAAGGCCATCGACTCCTAATTACCATGAAAAGATATCTTATTCTCGTAGCTATATTGTTTCCCTTTGCCAGTTATGCCAATGGGCTTGATGATTTGGCCAGTTTTTTTTCAGACGTAAAAACTTATAAAGCAAAATTCGCCCAATCGGTTCTGGATGAGGGGTTAAATGTAATGCAGGAGACAGCAGGGGTGATGTGGATTCACCGTCCTGGAAAGTTTCGCTGGAACTACGAACCTCCCTATGAGCAGGTCATAGTGGGCGATGGAGATAAGGTATGGGTGTACGATATTGACCTGGAACAAATCACTGTGCGTAAGATGAATGATGCTCTAGGGGGCACACCTGCCATATTGTTGGCAGGGGATGGGGATCTGAATAAGAACTTTTTGCTCGAAGACTTGGGGAAACAGGGAAAACTGAACTGGGTCAAGATGATTCCAAGAAAAAAAGATGGCGGATATGAAGATATACGTATTGGACTGGAAGGTAAGGACATAAGAACGCTTGAGCTTGTCGATGGCTTAGGTCATACAACCCGAATTCGCTTAAGCCAGCCCGAACAAAACCCTGAGCTTCCCGAAGGTACTTTTGTTTTTGTCCCGCCAGCGGGGGTCGATATTATCGACGAGGACGAAATCTAGTGTGATCGTCTCGCAATAGGGCAGGGGCAGAGAAGTTGAGTCAATTATTATTTATCGCTACAGGGGGCGCCCTAGGCGCCCTATTGCGGTTTTGGGTCTCGACAAGTGTGTACAGCCTGTTGGGCCGGGGTTTTCCCTTCGGCACGCTCATGGTAAACACTGTCGGGTCTTTATTTATGGGGTTTTTGTTTGTTTTCCTAGTGGAGAGAAGTCTCATAGCCCTGGAATGGCGCTCAGGAGCGCTCATAGGGTTGCTGGGCGCCTTCACCACTTTTTCAACATTCTCCATGGAGACCCTCAGCCTGATTGAGGATGGCGCCTTATTAAAGGCCGGTCTCAATATATTTCTAAGTGTAAGCTTATGCCTGCTAGCAACCTGGCTAGGGGTCCAAATGGGGAGACAGCTATAGGGCTCACACAAGGTTGCCCAGCCAAGGATTCAAACATGACTCTTGTAGAAGTAAAAATGGTACGGATTTATCTTACCGAAGCCGAACGTCGCCTTGACGAGCTGTTGGAGCTATTGCACGACCGGGAGAAAGTTCGTGGTGTGACTGTCTATCGCGGAATATCCGGGTTTGGTAAATCAGGAAAGATGCATTCCTCAAGATTGCTGGATCTATCAATGGATCTGCCGGTTATCATTGAATTTTTCGATGATCCAGACAAGATAGACATGATTACAGAACACTTGGCGAAATTAATGGAACCAGGCCACATGGTTATTTGGTCGGCGAAGATCAATGAATAATGCTTAACCCCAAGCTATTTAGAGAGGAACTGGACGCCACGTCAAGGCGTCTGGCAGCGAGAGGTTACAATTTGAATGTTGGTCAACTCCGTGATCTGGAGGGCAAACGCAAGGCATTACAGATTGAAACACAGAGTTTGCAGAATGAACGCAATGTCCAATCCAAACGTATAGGACAGGCCAAGGCAAATGGAGAGGATACTGCTCATATCATGCAAGCTGTTGCAACATTGGGTGAGACATTAAAAGATCGGAGTGAACGACTGAGTGCAGTACAGCAAGAGTTGGAAGAGGTACTGAGTGACATCCCTAATATACCCGATAGCAGCACGCCAGACGGTAAAAGCGAGGATGATAACGTTGAGTTAAGGCAGTGGGGGACTCCAAAAAGTTATAATTTTGATGTCTTGGATCATGTTGAACTAGGCGAGCGGCTTGATATGATGGATTTTGACACCGCATCGACTGTCGCAGGTTCTCGTTTTGTTATCCTCAAAGGAAGCTTGGCCCGGTTGCAGCGAGCACTCATTCAATTTATGCTGGATTTACATACCACTGAACACGGTTACACGGAAGTCTATGTCCCCTATATCGTGAATGCCATGAGCCTGTACGGAACAGGTCAATTGCCAAAATTTGCAGCCGATCTGTTTTCCTTAGAGGGTGAGCAGAGATACTTTCTGATACCGACTGCGGAAGTACCCGTCACCAATATTGTGCGGGAAAAGCTGATTGATGAGGCCATGTTACCTCAGCGCTTTGTAGCCCATACACCCTGTTTTCGCAGTGAGGCGGGATCTTATGGAAAAGACACACGCGGCATGATTCGACAGCATCAATTTGAGAAGGTTGAGTTGGTGCAGATAGTGCGTCCCCAGGATTCTTACGCCGCTCTTGATACCTTAACGGGGCATGCCGAAAAAGTATTGCAGGCACTGGAATTACCCTATCGGGTTGTGTCTTTGTGCAAGGGAGACCTGGGATTTTCCGCGGCAAAGACCTATGACCTTGAGGTATGGTTACCAAGCCAGCGGTGTTATCGTGAAATATCGTCGTGCAGTAACTTTGAATCTTTTCAGGCACGAAGACTCAAAGCCCGCTGGCGAAGCCCACAAACAGAAAAGCCAGAACCTGTCCATACCGTAAATGGGTCCGGGTTGGCGGTAGGCCGAACACTAGTAGCCATTATGGAGAATTTCCAGGAGGATTCAGGTCAAATACGGATCCCAGGAGTCCTCAAGCCCTATATGGGTGGTGCCGATACCCTGACTAAGTAAACTGGGGCTGTAGGCAGCCGAAATATCCGACGTATCAATCCATGTCCACAAATAAAAAATGGGTACCTGGGTGGGTATCGGCCGACGCTTTGTGCTGTGTGACCGGCTTGGGTTGTGTGGCATGGCGGTAGCGTGTTTCTTCAGGGCACTTCTATCTAATTGGTAATTCCTTCTCCCCCCGGGAGAAGGTTAGAGCCTGCCCCGGACTCGATCCGGGGATGAGGGGATAATAAAATCAGTGTCTTAGCTTTGTTTACA
>DRJZ01000117.1 GCA_011052015.1 Acidiferrobacteraceae bacterium
TCCCCCTCACCCCAACCCTTTTATGCCCTAGGGGTGCTCCCGGAGGTAGAGGGGGCTAGGCTTCAGAGCTACCCACAAATTTTTCCGAAGAGCCCGATTTAATTATGTGTTTTTAACAGCTCAAGATTACAGGAAACTAGAAGGAAGTGGGTTAATTTGTAATGGCTATGTCTCTGTGAAAGAGAAGCGGAATCTGTTTGTTTTGTTAAAATACGAGAATATGGGAAAATGCAGTTAGTTTGTCTGATAGTGGTTGCACATAACTATTGATTTTTTTGATATCCAAGGGGGCTGTGGGTGTTCACATTCGCCGTGCCTTGGAGTCGACTCGTAAAAGTTATTTTTGTAGTTCCAGGATAGATGACCGTGTTTTTACTTCTATAGCCAGAAGATGTGAGATAATTGTATATCTGTGAAGTGACTGCTTTTTAAGAATTCCTCATCCCCATGTGAAAAAGTAGCCCTTTATTTGCGCTGTGGACACTGCTCTAGAATTGAACTTTAATTAATGTGCTTGTGGTGATTCTTGAAAATGACAGATTTCTAATCTGAGCTAACGGATACAATGCACTCGGTGAACTTTACCTTAACTGGGGAGCGTATTTATGCAGACTCTGCAAATTTGTCAGAATAATCTTAGGGGTTAAAAAAGAAATGTGGATAAAGCGGCTCGCGAAAAGTATGCTTGGCCCGAAATATTGGGATAATCTCAGGTTGTGGTTTTATCGTAACAACCTTAATGACGGGAAGATGCAGGATATCGCCAGAGTTATACTTGGCCCTAAATGTTGGATTGAACTTAGGGCGTGGTTTTATCGCAACAATTTAACAACTCTTGCGTTTCTGTATGGTACAGATAAAGCAGGGGGTCATAGCTACACTCAACACTATGAACGGCACTTCGCTTATCTGCGAAAGCGTCACTTTAATCTTTTGGAAATTGGAGTTGGGGGGGGCGAATATACGGGTAAAGGTGGAAATTCCTTGCGCATGTGGAAAAAGTACTTTCCGAAGGCCAATATTTTTTCCATCGACTGTTTCGATAAATCGGCACTCCAAGAATCTCGCATTACGATTTACCAAGGCAGTCAAAATGACACAAAATTTCTGAACTCGATCGCTTCTAAGATCGGGCGGGTGGACGTGATTATCGATGACGGATCGCACATTAATGAGCATGTTTTGACATCGTTTAGTGTGCTATTTCCGCACCTAACTGATGGCGGGATGTACGTTATTGAGGATACACATACAGCATACGATGAGCGATTTGGTGGCTCTGAAAAATCAAATGCGACAGATACCTCAATGGCTCTTGTTAAGTCACTCCTTGATGCGTTAAATTGGGAGGAGTTTGTAAAAACATCTCCCCCAGAAATTGGTCGTGACATAGTTTCCGTATGCTGTTACCATAATTTGGTATTCATACGCAAAGGTCAAAACGAAGAAGGTGGGCACAATCATAGAAAACATAAAATTTATTCTGAGACCGAAGGTGTCAAAAAAATATAGAGTTTCTTGAGTAAGAAAAACTTTTGAAGTTAGAGCTCGAACCTCTATCTGCTGAACAGATATGTGAGAATATTGATTAACATTAAGGACAAGAGTTAGCGTTCTTCAGGGGGGGAGTGATTCCACCCTGATCACATGTTGCGCTAGTGAGTTGATTGCACCGCGCCAGTTATGGGTGAGTCAGCCTTCTAACGGGGATAGAAGTTACATAGTGCGGATCAATATCTGACGTCTATTATGATCGATAAGGAATACACGGTATTTACTATCAATTGGGATGCGATTGAGGTCACCGAAAAATGCATTGATTCGCTGAATGAAACAATTGATAGGCGGCATACAAATTTAGTAGTGATAGATAATGGTAGTGATGATAAGAATGATATTCTACGCTTAAAATATTTATTGGAACTCGGAAGAATTGACGTTTTAATACTACACAGCAAGCATGTTGGATTTTCCTGTGCATTCAATGACGCAATGTTAAGGGTGTCTGGAAAAATAATCTGTGAGATAAATAATGATTGTGTTGTGGAAAAGGAGTGGTTTGATCGAGCCATAGACTCATTTAAAAATGGTAAAAAAGTGGGTGCTGTTTGTTCCTCTGTTAGGGAGGATCGGAATTTTAAAAAGACTGATGACGAAGAAGTTGAGGCTCTGCATGGGGCAGCTATTTTTATAGACAGACAGGCATGGTTAGATGTGGGGCCATTTGACAGTAAAAATTTTTCACCAGCATACGCAGAGGAAGCTGATTGGTGCTTTAGGGCTTTAAGAAAAGGCTATAAGCTCATCAGATGTGGGTCTAGTTTTGTTTTCCATGTTGGTTCCTACACGGCAAAAAAGAAATATAGCCATTTTTATATTAACTCTCTTAGATTAACTAATAGAATTAAGTGTAGAGTGTATAATTGGCCTATTAAAAGATTTTATACAAAAAGGGCTTACTTGGTAAGAGAGTATAAAAAAGCAAAGAGTCACGATACCCTGCATATTCTAATGTATGCATACCTGAAAAATTTGCTTATCCTACCCTTTTCTATGAGAGAAAGAAGCCGTAGATTTCGGAAAAAGATGATTGGCATCAGGCATGTCGGGAAGCCTGAAATTATATTGTTTAGCGATAGTCGCCACCATGGATCATAAGCATCCGGCTGATTTGCTGACTCAGGGCGTTACTTTTTTGATCAGTTCTGGATGTGAGATCGACGATACAAATCACTAACGGACAGCTTGTTCAGAAGAAGAGCATATCGGTTTATCCGGTCATTAATTCCACGTGAGAAATGAAAATCACGATACCCCAATATTTGGGTCTATTTTTTACCGGAGCTATTGCCGACCTTGCGTGACGCTTTTTCGATCTGATCCAAAGGAGCGAGGGGCTTGCGTTCATTGAGTCCCATTTCGGTGAATTTCCTTGCCCCGGGCAGGACTCCGGTGTCGAAGGACCCTACTGCCTTGTTAAAGTGTGAGACGCTGCTATCAAGACTGCGACCCAGTTTTGACAAATGTTCGGCAAAGGTTGCAAGTCTGTGGAACAATGCTTCGCCGACGGTACGAATTTTCTCTGCGTTTTCCGCCAGGGTTTCCTGACGCCAGCCAAAGGCCACTGCTCGAAGCAGGGCAACAAAGCTGGAAGGTGTAGCCAGGATCACTTTCTGTTGCAGGGCATTCTCCAGCAGGGAATGATCAACATCCAGTGCTGCCCCGAGAAATTGGTCGCCGGGTATAAATAGCACAACAAAATCCGGCGTCTGTTTGAATTGTGACCAGTAGGCCTTGCCGGCAAGCTCGCGAATGCGATTGCGCACATTGCGTGCATGCCGCTGCAAGTGTTCCTGACGAAGCTGATCGCTGTCGGCCTCCACCGCGCTTAAGTATGCGTCCAAGGGGGTCTTGATATCAACTATGACTTCACGGCCTGCCGGCATGCGGATGACCATGTCTGGACGTAATGGGCCATCTTCACTTTGTGTGTGCTCTTGTTCATAAAAATCGCAGTGCTCCACCATGCCTGCCAATTCCACCAGACGGCGTAGAGTAATTTCACCCCATTGACCGCGGACCTCGGGACGCCGTAGCGCTTGCACCAGATTGCGAGTCTCGCTTTGGAGTTGTTGCTGGGACAGGGCCATGGTTTCAAGGTGTTTCGTGAGCGCGCCGTAGGCCTCGCGTCGGTCCTGTTCGATCTTGTGTATCTGGTGTTCGGTTTTTTCGAGCGCCTCTTTAATGGGTTTGACCAGGTTTTCAACGGCCTTTTCTTTTGATTCCAAATCACTCTTGGCCTGGCCATGAAATTGCTTCATGGTTTCTTGAGCCAGCATCAGAAAGCTCTGGTTGTTATTTTTTAAAGCTTCACTGGATAAGGCGGCGAAGGTGTTTTCCATGTCTTTTAAATGTTTCGCAGCTGCCTTACGCTCCAACTCCAGCGTCGTGCTTAAGGTGGTGATCTTTTTTTGGCTGTAAAGGTAGGTCGCTAACCAGGTTAACAATGCCGTGACCAAGATGACTCCAAGGAGTAGAAGCAGATATGGTGAATTTAGATTGAGCGCAAAGCTGTGATCAGGCATGGTGGTCTATCCAGTCTAAAATGGCGTACGCGGATTCAATCTTGCCATCGGCGCCCCAGAGTTCAGGATCATCCCTGGCATCAATATAACCATAAAGCGCCACCAGAGTCTTCATTCCGGCCTGTTTGCCGGCGTGGATATCGCGTTCCGCATCACCCACATATAAGCATTTCTCCGCTGAGACGGGGACCAACTCGCAGGCATGAAGCATGGGCTCAGGATGGGGCTTACGGTTGTTGGTGGTATCGCCACTGATGATACATGCTGCATCTTGCTCAAGGCCTAGCTGTTTTACCAAAGGGTCGGTAAGGAAGGCTGGCTTGTTGGTGACGATTCCCCACGGTAAGCCCCTGGCCTGAAGACCTTTTAGCGTCTGGTCAATGCCGGGAAATAATCGGGTTTTGTTGCACAGGTTATCTTGATAAATGCGAAGAAAATGCTTTTTTAAAGTTTCAAACTGATCGGAGTTTTCCTCTATCCCGAACCCTAGCTGTATCAGGGCCTTGCTGCCATGGGAGGCATGGGGGCGAACACGTTCAAATGCCACGCTGCTATGACCCTGGTCTTTCAGTAGGAGGTTGAGGCTCAGTGCTAGGTCTTGGGCGGTATCGGCCAATGTGCCGTCTAAATCAAACAGGACCGCCTGTATTTTATTCATCCGGCCGTGTGCAATAGGCGATGTAGTTCACGTCCACGCCGGGCCCCAATGAGTAATGGTCGAGCAGGGGGTTATAGTGCATCCCCGTCATCTCTTTCATATCAAGGCCACTATGGCGGGTGTCGGCTTCCAGTTCTGCGGGGCGTACAAAGTTTGAGTAACGATGCGTGCCTTTGGGCAATAGCTGTAGCATGTACTCTGCGCCGACGATGGCGAAAAGCCATGATTTGGGATTTCGATTGATAGTGGAGAAGAATACATGTCCATTGGGTCTCACGAGTTGAGCGCAGGCGGCGATGGTGGAGCCTGGGTCGGGCACATGTTCCAGCAATTCCATGCAAGTAACAACATCAAAGCTGGCAGGCTGGCGTTTGGCCATGTCTTCCGCCGTGCACTTTTCGTAATTAACAGATTGCCCACTTTCATGCAGGTGAAGGCGTGCTACCCCCAAGGGGGCTTCGCCCATATCGATGCCGGTCACTTGGGCGCCCTGTTGGGCCATGGCCTCGGTAAGGATGCCACCACCACAGCCAACGTCCAATACCGTTTTTCCCTTGAGCTGGGTACGTTCATCAATAAATTTGAGCCGCAGGGGGTTGATGTCATGCAGTGGTTTGAATTCACTCTTCTGGTCCCACCAACGGGCTGCCAGGGCCTCGAACTTGGCGATTTCGGCGTGATCGACGTTTTGTGGGTTAGGGGGCATGATGAAAGTTCGGTTGTAGGGTCGCTAAGTATAGTTTAACACGGTAATAGGTGTGGCCCCGATAGCAGAGGGTCCGCATTTTTGACCCCTGCCATTGTTTAGCAGGATAAGATCCCTCGGCCGATGCCTCGGGATGACGGGCATTGCGTTCCGGGTCGGGCCGCAGGTATCACCTTGTCATTCCGAGTAAAGTGAGGAATCTCATCCTGTCAAAAATTGATCAGAAAGAAATTCTGATCAATTGAATTTGAACCGCCAAGATGCCAACGACTCCATGGACGGCGGAGGTAGAGCAACGCATGGAGCAGTTGCCGAGGTCGCCAAGCTAAATAGATTGTTTTTTATAGA
>DRJZ01000118.1 GCA_011052015.1 Acidiferrobacteraceae bacterium
CCTTCTCCCTCAGGGAGAAGGCTAGGATGAGGGGATAGTGTTATTTTGTAACAGCTTAATTAATGATCCCCTCACCCCAACCCTCTCCCGGTGGGAGAGGGGGGTAAACACGCCGTACGAGTATTTTAAGTTTAATTAGAGCATATAGAGAACGATATGAGCGAAGAAGAAAACGAACAAATTGTCCAGCGGCGCGTAAAGCTGAAAAAACTACGCCAAGACGGCCAAGCTTTCCCTAATGACTTCAGGCGGAATGTGATGGCCGGTGAACTGCATGCCCAATATGATGACATCGCTGGAGAGGCCCTGGAAACACAAGCCATCCGCGTTACGGTTGCAGGTCGCATGATGTCCCGTCGAATCATGGGTAAGGCCAGTTTTGCGCATATCCAGGATATGTCCGGGCGCATCCAGCTTTTTGTACAACGAGACAGCTTGCCGGAAGGCTTTTACAACGAGCAATTTAAAAAATGGGATATCGGCGACATCATAGGCGTGGAAGGTGAGCTCTTTAAAACCAAAACGGGTGAATTGTCCATACGGGTAGACAAGATCCGATTGCTCACCAAGGCCTTGCGACCACTGCCGGAAAAATACCACGGCCTGTCTGACCAGGAAATGAAATATCGCCAACGCTACGTTGACCTTATTATGAGTGAGACCACACGCGATACTTTCCGCATC
Organism: Acidiferrobacteraceae bacterium; assembly: GCA_011052015.1. Taxonomy (GTDB): domain Bacteria; phylum Pseudomonadota; class Gammaproteobacteria; order HyVt-429; family HyVt-429; genus HyVt-429. The sequence continues at coordinate 685 of DRJZ01000118.1, forward strand.
AGATCGCAGACGGTGAACTACATCCGGCACTTTCTCATCGAACGTAAATTTCTTGAAGTCGAGACACCCATGATGCAGGCTATCCCTGGCGGCGCCCTGGCCCGGCCTTTTCGCACCCATCACCATGCCCTGGATATGGAATTGTTTCTCAGGGTTGCCCCAGAACTCTACCTCAAACGTTTGGTGGTGGGGGGGTTCGAAAAGATTTTTGAAATCAATCGCAACTTCCGCAACGAAGGATTGAGTACACGGCACAATCCAGAGTTCACCATGTTGGAGTTTTACGAGGCCTACGCTGACTATATCGATTTAATGAATCTTACCGAGAAGATGTTTCGTGGTTTGGCCCAAGATTTATTGGGCGCCTCTACGGTTCACTACCAAGGCAAAGACTATGATTTTGGCAAGCCTTTTACCCGGCTTACGGTTAAAGAGGCGGTGCTCAAATACAATGACGACATTAAGGCCGATGATTTGGAAGACCTGGACATCTTAAGGAAGATTGCCGTCGCTAAAGATATCCCCGTACAGGATGCCTATGGTGTGGGAAAATTGCAGTTGGAGATTTACGAAAAAACAGTGGAATCAAAATTGATGGACCCCACCTTTATTACTGCTTATCCAGTAGAGGTCTCACCCCTGTCCAGACGTAACGATGATGACCCCTCAGTGGCGGACCGGTTCGAATTGATCATTGGTGGTCGCGAAATTGCCAACGGCTTTTCCGAGTTGAACGACTCTGAGGATCAGGCCGAACGGTTCCGCAAGCAGGTGGCGGAAAAAGACGCGGGTGACGAAGAGGCCATGCACTTTGATGAGGATTATATTCGCGCCCTGGAACACGGTATGCCACCTACTGCTGGCGAAGGGATCGGTATCGACCGTTTGGTGATGTTATTTACCGACAGTCCTTCTATACGCGACGTGCTGTTGTTCCCGCATATGCGGCCAGAGGGTGGCTAACCCAGACTTAACATTTCTTGTGCCGCTGCGGCGTTTTCTGCCACGCCGGCGATATCCACACAACTGACCTCCGGATCCAGGCCAAGCTTTGCAAAGGCAGGTACGGTAGCGAAGTCCACCGACGCCAAGGGATGAGTGCTACCTACATGACTTTGTAGGTTGGCGACAATCACCAGATCTACGTAGTCTGGCTTGGCCCCGGAAATCCGCGAAATCGATTCGTGTCCACCGGCCACAGAAATCAAATCATCATCAAGGCCCCATTTTTCCAGCAAGGTGGCACCCAGTCTGGGATGTAGGTTATTCACCACTTTGTCGAACAGATCGGAATCGCTCTGCAGTTCCGGTTGTTTCTCTGCGTAGGTGATCAAGGGGATTTTTCCAATATCGTGGATCAAGCCCGCCAAAAGGGCCTGGTCTGCATCCAGAGAGGTAAACTGTGTCGCCAGGGCAAAACTGATGGAGGCGACCTGAGTGCTGTGTTCCCATACCTCGTGCAATCGTTTGGCCGTAGCACCGGATTTTCCCTGAAACAGTTGTTTGACGATGAGGCTCAGCACCAAATTCGTGACGATGGTCATGCCCAAGCGGCTGACGGCATGTTGGACATGACTGATGTGGGCCGTACCCCTGTACAGGGGGCTGTTGACTACCGCGAGCAACCGTGCGGTCAGGGCGGGGTCGGTGCAGACAATATCCGCTACCTGGCCGGCGGTAGCATTTTCATCTTCCACCACCTTGCGGACCTCAATGGCAACTTCCGGCAATATCGGCAGGACCAAGCGATCATTCTCCAGGTCCTCCGTGAGTGAGGTAAAATACTTTTCTATAAGATCTGACACCTTTCAAGGCTCCATCAGGCAGCTTCTATAGTTGTTTGCTTTCTAGTGTAGTTGATAATTTTGTTAATTGGAGTCCACCTCAAAGAGTCGGTAGAATACACGCTCCTTGAACTTCGTCCGTCATCATGCGGACGCACCCACAGGTTTGGCTCAGGCCATGACCATTATGGAAGTTAACGGCCGATGATCCGACCACTTGAGGTCTTTATTGGACTTCGCTATACCCGCGCCAAGCGCCGTAACCACTACATCTCTTTTATTTCGCTGACCTCCATGCTTGGGGTAGCCCTGGGGGTGTGGGCTCTGATTACGGTGATCTCGGTTATGAATGGCTTTGAGAAGGAGTTGCGGGGCCGAATCCTCGGTGTCGCTTCACACGCCACAGTCACCGGGCTCAGCGGTTCTTTGTCCCGCTGGCGGGAAACGGCGGCCGAGATCGCTGGGCAAGACCACGTGGTGGCTCAGGCGCCTTACATTAAGGGGCAGGGAATGGTCACAAAAGGCCGGGATGCGCACGGCGTCTTGGTGCGCGGTATTTTGCCGGATCGGGAGCGTAAGGTGGCCGATATCGCCGGCAAATTGACCCAGGGTAGACTCGACGCCCTCAAGGCCGGTAAGTATGGCATCATCCTGGGTAGTGAATTGGCATTTGCACTCAATGCGGTATTGGGGTCCAAGGTGACGCTTATCACCCCCCAGGGACAGGTCTCACCCACGGGTATGCTACCGAGGATTAAGCGTTTTACCGTAGTGGGCATCTTTGAGATAGGGATGTATGACTACGATAGCGCACTGGTTTTCATACACTTGAGCGATGCCGCAAAGCTCTATCGCACCGGTAAACGCGTTACCGGTCTGCGCCTCAAGCTGGACGATATTTATGCGGCGCCTCAAGTGAGAAGAGCCCTGATTAAGAATTTGCGAGCGGGATACCTGGTTCGCGATTGGACCCTGGAGCACGCCAATTTTTTTCGTGCCCTGCGCATTGAGAAGACCGCCATGTTTGTTATTTTGTTGCTGATTGTGGCGGTGGCGGCATTTAACATTGTTTCCACCTTAGTCATGATGGTCACCGACAAACAATCCGATATCGCAATACTACGCACCCTGGGCTTGTCTCCTGCACGCGTGATGGGGGTGTTTATGGTTCAAGGTTGTGTCATCGGGATCATTGGTATTCTGGTTGGAGGCATTTTCGGCGTAATAACAGCCCTCAATGTTGAAACCATCGTGCCGTTCATTGAAGGCATTATGGGACATAAGTTTCTGGAGGCCGATGTCTATTACATTAGTGACCTGCCCTCAGACATGCGCTGGTCGGATGTCATTACAATTTTAAGCACTGGCCTGGTCATGAGCCTGCTGGCAACCTTATACCCCGCGTGGCGGGCGTCGCGTACCCAGCCCGCCGATGCCCTGAGGTATGAGTAATGACTGACGTGGTTTTGAGCTGCCAGGATGTTACTAAAACCTTTCGTCAGGGCGACATTAACGTTGATGTACTCAAGGGGGTAAGCTTGAGCATCGTCAAGGGTGAACAGGTGGCCATTGTTGGCGCCTCGGGGACCGGTAAGAGTACTCTATTACACCTGCTCGGCGGGCTCGACCTACCCAACGCAGGACAGATTAGCCTGGATGGCGCGGATCTTGGCGACCTGGGCGAGAAGCAACGAGGTGTATTACGCAATCGTGCCCTGGGGTTCGTCTACCAGTTCCACCACCTACTGCCCGAGTTTAGCGCCCAGGAGAATGTGGCCATGCCATTGTTAATCCGGGGGGTAGACAGTCAAACCAGTTTTGAGCGTGCCGATAATTTGTTGGAGCGGGTGGGGCTGGCACACCGTACCCAACATAAGCCTGGAGAGCTATCCGGGGGTGAGCGCCAGCGTGCCGCCGTGGCCCGAGCCCTGGTCACAGAACCCTTATGTGTGCTTGCCGACGAGCCCACCGGCAACCTTGACCGTAAGACCGCTGAAGGGGTCTATGGTTTGATGCTGGAACTCAATCGAGAACGACACACCAGCATTGTCGTGGTCACCCATGACATGGCCCTGGCTGGACGCATGGACCGTGTTCTTAGGATAGAAGATGGGGTCATCAGCGGGTGCGAATAGTCGCACTGACAATAATATTTTGCAGGGTCGAACCCATTCGCACCTACAACATTTTGTAGAGTCGAATTCGTTCGACCAATTTATTATCCAGCCCCACCCCGTTTGCTTCGCCGGGCCCACATGCGCTGCACATTGATCCGCCACAATAGGCGTACCAGAACCGCGCTGGTCAAAGCAACGCTCGCCCCCACAAGCAAGCTTCCTAGCCACAGGGGCGCAAGCTGTTCGAGTAGCCAATGCAGGCTGATATTATCCAGGGAAACGGGGGGTAGACCTAATATGTGTGCGCCAAGCAGGTAGCTACTTCCAAATATGGGAACCCAAGTGAATGGGTTTGATGTCCAGACTAAGGCTACGGAAATAGGTAGATTGGCCCGAAAAGCAATGGCGCCCATGGCGGCGGCGACCATCTCGAAGGGGATGGGTAAAAAAGCGCAGAACAAACCGACTCCGAAGGCGTTGGAGACCGAACGTCGATTCAAGTGCCATAGATTTGCGCTGTGTAAATGTTTACCTAACCAGGATAGATGCCCGTGATTACGGATCCTGTCCTGATCAGGCATATATTTTTTAATGAATCGCTTGGTCATGGATTAAGATATAATACCATGTAAAGCAAAGTCGATAAGAACACCGGGTTTTTGCAGGAGGCAAATGATACTCACCCATGGATTGGCATTCCTTTCAGGTACTCTAGGCGTACAACTCCTTCCTGAACTGCCGCGCTGGTGGTGGTTCTTAGTGTTCTTGCCTTTAGCCCTACTAAAGCATTGGCGCTTGGGGGTCCATGTGTTGTTGGCTGCTGCCTTGGGCGCTGCTTGGGCCTGTTATGTCGCCACGGGGGTACTCGGCCAACGGCTTGATCCTAATCTTGAAGGTCAAGATCTGTGGGTCGAAGGCAAAGTGGTGTCGATCCCCCGCTACCGTAAGCGATCCCAACGATTTGATATCCGCGCTACCAAGCTGTTTAACAAAAAAGGTGAATATAACCCACCGGAAAAAATTCGCCTCAGTCTGTATGCAGCAGACTTTTGGCCCCAGCCCGGCGAGTATTGGCGCTTCAACGTCAGGTTGAAGCGTCCCCACGGTTTCTACAACCCGGGTGGGTTCGATTACCAAGGATGGTTGTTTGCCAAGCGCGTAGGCGCGACGGGTTATGTGCGCAAAGATTCGGGAAATCGGCGAATTCAAACTGCCTGGGCCTGGGACCTGTCCAGAATACGATGGCGGTTGGTGCAACGCATTGAATCTCGTTTGCAGAATGACAACACCGCCGGGTTGGTCACGGCCTTGGTGACCGGTTATCGAGGAGGCATTTCTTCTTCGCAATGGAATCTCACTATGCGTACCGGGGTGAGCCACCTGTTGGCCATTTCTGGTCTGCATATCGGCTTGATAGCGGGGGCAGTATTTTTTCTCAGCCGATGGTTGTGGTCCATATTGGGTTTCGGCCTGTTACGCCTGCCGGCGCCCCAATTTGCCGGGCTGTGTTCTTTTTCCGCCGCCGCACTGTATGCCGCTGTGGCCGGCTTTGCACTCCCCACTCAGCGCGCCCTCATAATGCTGGCGATTGTCCTCAGTGGTCTGCTCTGGCGCCGCCGCATATCCGCCGGTCACTGGTTTGGAATGGCGCTATTGGCCGTGCTTATAACCGATCCGATCGCGGTGTGGTCGCCAGGCTTTTGGTTATCCTTTGGTGCTGTGGGCGTCATCGCGTTGCTAGTCAGCGGTCGACGCGGACCGAAACACAATCGATTTCTTGATATCCTCAGAATTCAGTGGGGGATATCATTGGGATTGTTGCCCCTGTTGCTGTTGTTGTTCCAAAAAGTCTCGCTAGTGGGTCCGGTGGCCAATCTCATTGCCATCCCGGTAGTGGGTTTCGTTGTAACGCCCCTGGCCATGATTGGAGGGGTTCTGGAGTTGGTCAACCCCGGTTTACTGTCCACAGCGCTCTTGAATGCCGCCGCTTGGGTGTTGGCAAAACTGTGGCTGTTGTTGGAGCTTTTCGGATCGTGGTCATGGAGTCAATGGCAAACGCCACGGCTTCCCTTATGGTCAATGGTTTGTGCGAGTTTTGGGATCGTCCTGATCATGGCCCTGAAGGGCATACCAGGACGCTTGTTGGGATTGTTCTGGTTGCTGCCCCTATTCCTAATCGAACAGCAAAGGCCGTTGCCGGGATTACCACGCTTGGCGTTATTGGACGTCGGTCAAGGTCTTGCAGTTGTAGTCGAAACTGCAAACCATGCCCTGATTTATGACACCGGACCCCGATACAGCGATCAGTTTGATACCGGTAAAGCGGTGATCATTCCGTTTCTTCGCCAGCGTGGCATAGACAATGTCGATAAATTGGTGATTAGTCACGGTGATAATGATCATATTGGCGGGGCAGTTTCAGTATTGGAGGCCTTCCCGATGACGCCCGTGCTCAGTAGTGTGCCAAGCAAATTATCGAAGGCAAAACATTGCCAAAAGGGGCAGACATGGACCTGGGACGGGGTCCGATTTGCGTTCCTGGCCCCGTCGAAATCACTCCAACGTTATGGGCACAATGATGCATCCTGTGTGTTGCATGTTGAAGGGCGGTGTGGATCTATCTTGTTAACGGGAGATATAGAGGCCTTGGCAGAGCAGTACCTGGTCAACGTATACGGCGTGGGCTTGGCCAGTGATGTACTGGTGGCACCACATCACGGTAGCCGCAGTTCATCGACAGCATCCTTCTTAGAGGCGGTCAAACCACAATGGGTGCTTATCCCGTCGGGTTATCGAAGCCGCTATGGGCACCCCCATCCCCAGGTGCTTGCGCGTTATGCCCAACTGGGTTTCGGCGTGCTGACCTCCGCCAAGCATGGCGCTATTGAGGTCCAGTGGCCCGATTGCCGCCCAAAGGTCATGGCCTATCGTCAAACCCATAAGCGATATTGGTTCGACTAGTGTGCGGAAAGCCGACTTTCTGGCAGTTGGGTGTCGGTCCTGTTAAAGTAAACTCCCTTCGTAGAACTCAATCTTAGGTAATAATTAAAGGTGTTTGAATTAGTTAGATCGGGTGGGTGGTTGATGGTGCCGATACTTTTATGTTCGGTATTTAGTGTCACCATAACTCTGGAACGAATTTGGTTTTTGCGGCGTAGCCGTATCGCCCCCAATTATTTGCTGGCTCAAGTACAACAGCTAATAGAACGCAAGGAACTGAGTCAGGATAGGATCAGTATGGTGAATAAAAATTCACCTCTGGGACGTATTCTGGCGGTGGCCTTGCTGAATCTTGGCCGGAATCGGGAAGTCATGAAGGATGCCATACAAGAATCCGGGCGCGTGGTGATTCACGAACTGCAACGTTATCTCAACTCACTGGGCACCATAGCGGCGATCTCTCCCTTGCTCGGCCTTTTGGGCACGGTCATTGGCATGATCAAGGTCTTTGCAGTCATTAGCACCATGGGTGTAGGTGACCCCGCTGCCCTGTCTGACGGCATCTCACAGGCGCTCATCACCACCGCAGCGGGACTCTCCGTAGGTATACCCAGCCTCATGTTTCACCGCTATTTTAACGGACGGGTAAACGAACTCACCGTCAGTATGGAACAGACCGCCCTTCACCTGGTTGAATTTATACACGGCGTAGGGGAGATGACATCGCCGAAGAGCACATAGGGCGAGGTAGCGGCATGAAGTTCAAAGATGACGATACAGAAGAATTGCAGATCAATTTAACAGCACTCATTGATGTGGTATTCTTGCTTTTGATCTTTTTTATGGTCACCACCACCTTCTCCAAAGAATCCCAGTTACGCATCAAACTCCCTGAAGCCTCCACAAAAAGCAAAGAACAAACCGATAAAGATGTCATTGAGATTCAAATCAGCAGTGCCGGTCTTTACTCCATCCGGGGTCCGGGTGATAAAAAGGCTAAACAGCTATTGAGCAGTACTCCCAAGAATCTGATGTTGGCTATCAAAAGTGCCAGTAAAGGTAAATCGGACCGTGTCGTCGTGATCCGTGCAGATCGCAAGACCCCCCATGAATCGGTCATTCGCGCCATGGATGCCTCCCGCCGTCAGGGTCATACCCATATTACTTTTGCCACCCAACAGTCCCGGGAAACCGACGACCCATGACTACAGCTACCAATACTACAAGCGGCGCTAAACTATACCGCCGCTTGTTACTTTATATCCTGCCCTACAAGGGCATTTTTTTGGTCGCGGTGGTGGGCATGATTATTGTGGCTGCCACCGAACCGATGTTTGCCAAATTGATGGAGCAAATTACGGGTGAAGGTTTTGTCAACAAGAATCCTGAATTCATAGAGCTTATACCCTGGCTGGTGATTGGTCTATTTCTAATACGTGGTGTGGGTGGATTCTTCGGGACTTACGCCATGCGTTGGGTAGGGCGGCGGGTTATATTCGATCTTCGCCGCGACATGTTTGATACCCTAACCTATCTGCCAACCGGATTTTATGACAGGCATGGGTCGGCTTTGCTGGTATCAAAATTAATCTATGATGCCGAGCAAGTGGATGCCGCTACGACGACCGCAGTAACCACCCTGATTAAGGACAACGCCTCGGTAATAGGCCTGTTGGGTTTTTTGTTTTATCAAAGTTGGCAGTTGACGGTGACCTTTCTTGTAGTGGCCCCGTTCCTGGGTTGGTTTGTCAGAATTATCAGCAAACGATTTCGTATCGCCAGTGAGAACATCCAGCTCTCGGTGGGCCGTATCACCCATGTGGTCAAAGAAGCCATTGAGGCCCAGCTTATCGTCAAGGCCTTTGGCGGTCAGCAATACGAGCGGGATAATTTCAACGCCGCCAACAATCAGAACCGTCAACAGGCCATGAAAAAGGCCACTGTAGCCGCAGCGAGTCTGCCAGTGATTGAATTTGTGGCTTCGTTGGCCTTCGCCTGGATTATTTATCTGGCGGCCAAGCTTGCCCTGGAAGGTCATATGGATGTCGCCGCTTTTGTGTCCTATATCATTGCCATGTTGATGCTCATGGGACCCGCGCGCCGCCTGACCAAGATCAATGAACCCCTGCAGGCAGGATTGGCCGCAGCCCGAAGCACCTTCGCCATGATCGACGAAGCCCGTGAGCCCGAAACCGGCACACAATCCCTGGGACGATCAAAGGGTGACGTGAAATTTAGTGATGTGAGCTTTCACTACGATGAGGCCCACAATAAAGTCTTGAACAAAATAAATTTTAAGATTAAACCCGGACAAAATGTGGCTTTGGTGGGGCCCTCTGGTAGCGGCAAGTCCAGTATTGCCGCGCTATTGACACGCTTCTATAACGTAGAAGGTGGCAGCATCATGGTAGATGGGATGAACATCAACACCCTGTCACTACAGGAACTGAGGAACAACATAGCTGTAGTCCCGCAAGAAACTGTTTTATTCGATGATAGTATCCGTCGTAATATCGCCTACGGTGCAGGTGAGGAGATTGACGAAGAGCGCTTACAAAGCGCAGTTAAGGCATCACTCGTTGACGAATTTACAGACCCACTGCCAGAGGGTCTGGATACGGTGGTTGGCGAACACGGTACTCGGTTGTCCGGTGGTCAGCGACAGCGCATTGCCATTGCCCGTGCCCTATACAAAGATGCCCCCATACTCATTCTGGATGAAGCGACATCCTCACTGGATACCGCCTCCGAGCGTCAGGTCAAACAGGCCATCGATGCTTTAGTCAAGAATCGAAGCACGCTTATTATTGCCCACCGACTTTCCACTATCGAACATGCCGACTGTATCGTAGTGCTCAAACAGGGTCAGGTTGTTGAACGTGGAACCCATAGCGAACTATTGGGCCAACAGGGGGAGTATACAAAGCTCTATCGCGCACAATTGGCGATGGATGAAGATGCGCAGGATGTCTAGTAGATAGTGAAGCAAAACCGTAAATTGACCTTCAGTGGCTGGCTGCAACAACAATGGTGGACCCCCACACCAAGCAGTTGGCTTTTGGTGCCTTTGGGCTGGCTCTACTGCGGGATTGCTGGTTTGCGTCGCTGGTGCTATCAAGTCGGTGTCTTCAAAGTAAGCCGGGTGTCGGTACCGGTAATTATCGTGGGTAACATTACTGTGGGCGGCTCAGGTAAAACACCCTTAGTAGTCTGGTTGGCGCAACACCTGAATAGCCGGGGCCTTCGACCCGGCATCGTTAGTCGTGGCTACGGTGGTCACGACTCCAAGGGTCCTATACAAGTCCGCCCAGGGCATGATCCCGCAGAGGTGGGCGATGAGCCGGTATTATTGGCGCGGCGGTCTCATTGTCCCGTTGCGGTTGGGAGAAATCGCTATGCCACCGCGCAATTGTTGATTTCGACACTACAATGTAGTGTCATTATTGCCGATGACGGTTTGCAGCACTATAGTCTACATCGCGATATAGAAATCGAAGTGCTTGATGGCAATAGACGCTACGGCAATGGCCGTTGTCTGCCTGCAGGACCCTTGCGTGAACCCAAGTGGCGTGCAAAGAATGTGGATATCCATGTCTGTAATGGGGCGCCGAAGGAAAATGAAATTGGCATGAATCTCAGGGCCACAGAAGCCGTAAAGTTGGGTTCGGATTCACAACGACGGCCTTTAACCGATTTTCAAGGTCAAACCGTGCATGCCGTGGCGGGTATCGGCAACCCAGGGCGTTTTTTTGAAATGTTGGAACAGCAGGGCATTGATGTTATCGAACATCCCTTTGGTGATCACTTTAGGTACCTACCCAAGGACATCGACTTTGCTGATGACCGACCCGTTTTGATGACTGAAAAGGATGCGGTCAAATGCGAAAATTGGGCAGGACCGAATCATTGGTACGTGCCCGTTGAGGCGGAACCCGATCAAACGTTAATTGAGTTACTCAAACATCGACTACAGGACGACCCTAATGGACAAAAAACTACTTGAGATTTTGGTGTGCCCAATTTGCAAGGGCCCACTGGTGTATGACAAGCAACAATCCGAACTGATATGCAAACCCGACAAATTGGCCTACCCGATAAAGGATGATATCCCGGTGATGTTGGAAGACGAGGCCCGTAAACTGGATTCCAGATAGATTGTGGCGTTCATTGTAATCATCCCCGCCCGTTACGGTTCTACGCGTCTGGCGGGTAAGGCTTTAGTCGATATCTGCGGCCAGCCCATGATTCAGCGAGTCTATGACTGCGCCTTCGTAGGGGGCGCAGGGCGTGTGATCGTGGCCACCGATGACCCGCGCATTGCCGACACCGTAACGGGGTTTGGTGGCGAGGCCTGCATGACCTCTGATGAACATCCATCGGGAACAGACCGTATTGCCGAGGTCATTGAACGTCTCGATATCGACACAGAAGAAATCATCGTGAACCTGCAAGGGGATGAACCCCTGATGCCAGGTTCAGTCATTGAGCAGGTCGTAACGACTTTACAGGACACGCCATTGGCTTCAATGTCCACCACATGTCATCGGATCGAAGACCCCGAACAGTTGAGCGACGTCAATGCTGTCAAAGTTGTGGTAGACAAATCTGGTATGGCGCTGTATTTCAGTCGCGCACCCATACCTTGGGACCGTAATCAGCATGACACAGCACAAATACCGCAACAGGCCTATCGCCATATCGGTCTATACGCCTATCGCGCCAAGTTTGTTTTAGAAATGTCAAAATGGGGACCGTGTCAGATAGAACAGATTGAAAGACTGGAACAGCTCAGAGTACTCTGGCACGGACGAAAAATTGCCGTCTGCATTGCATGCCGAAAACCTGGGCCAGGGGTCGATACTGCGGAAGATCTGAAGAAAGTGATTCGTATTTTAGAAGAAAAATTGACCGTATAAGTCCAGCCCTGCAAATGATATGAAAATGATAACTAATGCACATTCCAGAACGGTTGATGCTTGCGATTAGGGACAGTTCATGTAGCATTAGGGTTGCGCCGAGTATGGATTTCTAGCTCGGCCACAAAGGTTATATAGATTGATTAATAGACAACTAAACACAAATGCTAAGGAGACAGTATCATGAAAAAAATATTGATTTTATTGACCGCATTGATGATTTTCAATCTTCCCGCCAGCTATGCAGGCGATGTTTTCGGTGAAATTGGTGAAATTATAGTAGCAGGTGGCTATGACTCCCATGGTTATAATCGTCACGGCTACAACAGTCACGGTTATAATCGTCACGGCTACAACAGTCACGGTTATAATCGTCACGGTTATAATCGTCACGGCTACAATAGCTACGGATATAATCGTCATGGCTACAATGAGCATGGTGGTTATTTGGCCGAACACGATTCCGATTTATAGCGCCAAGTACGGGACCGCTAACGGAGTTGCGTCACTGGTGTAGCACACGGACTGCTGGAGGGAACCTAATGTCTGACAGCGTAGTGTTCTAAATGCCACAGATGAAACGCAAACGGAATTGCGTTCGTGGCAATGAGTGCCCCTGGTTAACCCGGCACCTGAAAATGCCAACTCATGCACGTTTTAGGATGATTGGCGCTTGCGATTGGGGACAGTTCATGTAGCATAGGGTTGTTGCCGAATGTGGATTATTAGCTCGTCCACATCGGCGCCACAAATTGATCAACAGACAATCAAACACAAAAGTTTAAGGAGACAGTACACATGAAAAAAATATTGATTTTACTAACCGCATTGATGTTATTCAATCTTCCTGCCAGCTATGCAGGGAGTGCTCTGGGTGAAATAGTAGAAAACGCTTTTGATACCGGTGGATATAATAGTCACGGTTATAACCGGCATGGTTACAATAAACATGGTTACAATAAACATGGCTACAATAAACATGGCTATAATAAGCATGGTTATAATAAACACGGTTACAATGAGCATGGTAGCTACTTGGCTGAACACGATTCCAATTTGTCAACCCACTAGAGAACTTGCTCCAAAGGTATGGCAAAGGACTGTGGATGGAAGCTGAAAGTCTGACGCCGTAATATTCTAAATGCCACAGATGATACGCAAAGGGAATTGCGTTCATGATGGGCAACTCTGACTGTCTGCATGTGTAGCCGCGCACATCTAACGTCTCTGGACGGGCCTGGATGGATGACCCGCCACTCTTTTTTTCGACAACCCCAACAGATACCTTAAAGACTGACTTCCTAACCCTTCTTATGTTCCTTGGGATATTACCGAAGGGACCTCGGCGTCCCCTAAAGGGGTAGAGCGTATGAGCGTTTTAACATTATGGTTAAAGTACTTTTTGTTTGTCTAGGTAATATTTGCCGATCCCCCACTGCCGAAGTCGTATTCAAGCGCAAGCTTGAGGAGGCAAAACTCAGTAACACAGTGCATGTGGAATCTGCCGGTACCCACGCCTATCATGTGGGTGCACCACCCGATCGAAGGGCACAGTCCGCTGCCGCCCAGCGCGGTATTGATATGAGTGCTCTACGGGGGCGCCAGGCAACCCGACATGATTTTGGGAAATTTGATTACATTCTGGCCATGGATCGAGAGAACCTGGAGAATCTGAAAGACATTTGTCCCAGGGATTCGCAGGCAACCCTAGGTCTGTTTCTTGGGTATGCCAATGCTTTTACCGAGACTGAAGTGCCTGACCCTTACTATGGTGGCCCAGGGGGATTTGATCATGTACTCGATTTGATTGAAGACGCAAGCATTGGATTGCTCAAAGACATCAAGAAGGGTCTGGATGCACCGTAGCCGTGGTCGAGCGTTAAAAAGTGCCGTACATAGAGGTCAATCTAGCGCAACAACAGCTGGCCCTACGTGACGATAACGACGCCTTATTGGCGCGATATACTATTTCCACTGCGGCCAATGGGGCAGGGGAGCAGATGCACAGTGAATGTACCCCACTGGGTTTGCATATGATCCGCGCTAAAATTGGCGCCGGTTGTCAACCGGGGACGGTGTTTGTGGGCCGCCGCCCAACCGGAGAACGCTATAGCCCGGTGCTTAAACAAGAGCACCCAGATCGGGATTGGATACTCACGCGCATCATGTGGCTGAGTGGTCTGGAACCGGGGCGCAATCGCCTGGGTAATGTGGATACCATGCGTCGCTATATCTATATTCACGGTGCTCCGGATGAGGATATCATGGGTGTCCCCAGTTCCCATGGTTGCATTAAGATGCGCGACGCCGATCTTATCGATCTCTTTGGTCGTGTCGATACTGGCACTCGCGTCATAATAAAACAAGATGTCTAGTCCGCTGCAGGAAACCGGCTAAAAGATGTCCTTAGGCCCCGTTATGCTCGACCTTGAAGGACCCATTCTACTCGACACCGAGCGGGAGCGCCTGGCTCACCCCCTGGTGGGGGGTGTCATCCTGTTTAGTAGAAACTATTCTTCACCTGAGCAGCTTACTTCGTTAGTTTCGCAGATCAAAGCGGTGCGCTCGCCACCATTATTGGTGTCTGTAGATCATGAAGGGGGGCGCGTTCAGCGATTCCGAGATCACTTTACTGATCTACCCCCGGTGTCAAGACTTGGAGAAATCTACGAAGAAAATAAACGCCGGGCAAAACATCTCGCCGAGCTGACCGGTTGGCTCATGGCAAGTGAGTTACGTCACTGCAAGGTAGATTTTAGTTTCGCGCCAATCCTGGATCTGGGCCTGGGGCTCAGCGAGGTCATTGGCGATCGTGCCTTTCATGCCAATCCAGAGATCGTTGCCGATCTGGCTCATTCCTATGTCAGCGGTATGTCCCGGGCAGGGATGGCAGCGGTGGGGAAACACTTCCCAGGTCACGGCAGTGTTGCCGAAGATTCGCATCATGAGATCCCCTACGATGATCGCGATTTCACCGACATCAGTAATCGTGACTTGATTCCTTTCGAGCGCCTGATCCATTTTGGCATTCCAGCCATGATGCCGGCCCATGTGATCTACCCCAAGGTGGACCCTAATCCGGCCGGGTTCTCTGCCTATTGGCTTGGGCAAGTGTTACGCAAGCAGTTGGGTTTTGAAGGTCTGATCTTTAGTGATGACTTGTCCATGCAGGCCGCCACGGTAATCGATGATGTGGCCGAAAGAGCCCGTCTCGCACTGGCTGCGGGTTGTGACATGATCCTGGTTTGCAATGATCCCGATGCCGCTGTCCAGGTGCTGGAAAACTTGTCCTGGTCTATGGATCCCGCTTCACTGGTAAGGTTCGCGCGCATGCACGGGAGACCAGACACCCAGGTCGCTATGGCGCAACCTGGTGATGCAGCCCTGCGCGAGGCGAAAGAAGCGATAAGGCACTATGCTTAAAGAAAATTTTGCCACCGAGACACGGAGGGCACACAGCGGCCTGACAGCCCAACGTTGCGTGGGCCCACCTGGAGCGATTTATGCGATGTTTGGACTAACTGCCCAATTGTGATTGGTCTGCCTGGGACAGAAATTTGTTGTGATCCTTCATGGTCAGGAAAAAATACAACCCTGGAAGGCTACCAAAGATTATTGCGACTAAAAACAATAATGCTACAGCGGCCCCGTCTGCCTGGGACATGCCCATAACGGCAAAAAGACTCACCGCTGCCGCTTCACGTACCCCCAGCCCCCCAATAGTAACGGGAAGAGAAGAGGCCACGAGCACCAAAGGTACGATAAGCAGATAGGCATAAAAACTCAAATCGGATCCGACGCTCAAACCCAATAGCCAAAAACCAATGATCTCTAGAACTTGCAAGGCCGCGCTATAACCAATAATTTTTAATACGAGCCCCGGTCGATTGAGATAAGTATGGCAGGCCTCGGTAATGCGAAGCAATATATTCACCGGTTTCCATTTATCCCAGCGCTCAAAGAAAGTATGCAAGGGCCGGTAACTCAAACGCATACCGACGGTGATTAGGCCGAGGATGCCAAGGAGAAAAAACCAGGGCAGGACTTGTGCGATACTTTCAATTAGCGGACTCGATAGCGTCAAAAAGGGTAACGCCAGAGTAGCCAACCCTATCATCACCACGAGACCGATGATACGCTCGGTGATAATGGGGGAAATTGCAATGGCACTACCATGGCCTTGCCGATAGATATAATAGGCGCGTAACATGTCACCGCCGGTAGCACTAGGCAGAAGATTATTAAAGAAGCAGCCAATGAACGTGGGTGGAATAAGCTTTTTCGCGCTATACCCAAGATCGTGTGTCGCCAGTATGGCCGACCAGCGTCCGGAAGAAATAGCAAAGACCAGTATCTGTAGTATAAGGACCACGCCGACCAGTCCTTTGTGTGCCTGGGCCAGGCTATCGAGTACCGGTTGCCATTCAAGACTGTAGGCAAGCAGGGCAACCAGTGCGCCACTGACGACAATTTTTATAATTGATTTAAGCATAGTATTCACCACGGAGGTCGCAGGGGAAAAGATATTGGTTTGTTTGCTCTGTGATCTCCGTGTCCTCTGTGGTGAAAAATGCTGTACGGTGCACCCTAATGCTAACCACATACAGCAATGCATTCTATAGTAGTGTCCATAAACTAGAAAAGCGCTAGTTTGCGCGCTCGACGTATTCACCTGTTTCTGTATTGACTTTGATCTTGTCACCAACATTTACAAAGGTGGGTACAGACACCGTGATGTCAGTTTCCAGTCGCGCAGGCTTTCCAGAGCCGGAGGCGGTTTGGCCTTTGACTGCCGCTTCGGTCTCTACCACTTCGAGCACCACATTGGCGGGCAACTCAACACTGATGGGTTTTTCGTTATGAAAACTGATTTGAACTTCTTCATTAGGCAATAAAAAACCCAGTTGATGTTCTATATCTTCGGCTGCAATGGTGATTTGGTCGTAAGTGCCGGTGTCCATAAACACATGCCCGGAAGCTTCCTGATACAGATATTGCATCGCACGTTGCTCCACATGGGCCTTTTCAACTTTATCATTCGAACGAAAACGCTCATTAAGCTTAGTGCCCACCGTGGTCTCTTTCATTTCCACCTGCATAAATGCGCCACCTTTGCCAGGTTTGACGTGTTGAGTCTTAAGGACACGCCACAATTTATTCTGGTATTCGATCAAATTACCCACTCTGATGTCGAAGGCGGAAATTTTCATTAACACTACAGCTCCGTTAATAGATTCGTTAAGATCGCGCATTCTAGGGGCCACCCGAGTCAACGGCAATAGAGGAATTTAGCGGCGCCTACAAGACTGACCCCCGAAACAGACAAAAGATGGCCATAAATTCCCTTTGCAAGCTTATAACAATTGCATAATAATGACTATTTAGTTAATTAATACAATAAGATATGGCAATATTAAAGAATGATTCTAGATCAACTATCGGGCCTGATCCGGGGCACTGCTGGCTGTGACGCGTTTCGACCCCCGCTGTCGCCGCTGTCCCCGTCTCGCCCGGCATCTGGACGCGGTCAAGAAAAAATACCCCCGTTACCACGCCAAGCCGGTGGCAGCCTTTGGTGATCCCAACCCAGGTCTGCTGGTGGTGGGCCTCGCCCCTGGCCTGCATGGCGCCAACGCCACTGGACGCCCTTTTACAGGTGACCATGCCGGCATCATCTTGTACAAGACTCTGCACGAATTCGGGTTTGCCAGCCATCCAGAATCCGTTTCACGTCGTGACGGGCTACAGCTCAACCATTGCCGTATCACCAATGCCGTTAAGTGTCTGCCACCCGGAAACAAGCCGACGGGGAAAGAGGTCACTGAGTGCAATATATTTTTAGGCTCTGAGATCAACAGACTAAAGCCTGGCAGCCTCATCATGGCCTTGGGGACCGTTTCGCACCGTGCAATTTTACGAGCTTGTGGGTTACGTCAGGTGGACTACAAATTTAAGCACGGTGCACTACATCGGATCACAAGTGAATTGAGACTCATCGATAGTTACCACTGTAGTCGGTATAACACCCAGACCAGGCGCCTAACTACTATGATGTTTCGTGCGGTGTTTCGTA
This sequence comes from Acidiferrobacteraceae bacterium, assembly GCA_011052015.1. GTDB lineage: Bacteria > Pseudomonadota > Gammaproteobacteria > HyVt-429 > HyVt-429 > HyVt-429. The sequence goes on from DRJZ01000118.1 coordinate 18,515, forward strand.
AGGCCACCCAACTATTGAACCAGACCTGAGAATAAATGACAACCGAACTGGATCCAAAGCAATTGTTGGACTCAATTTCCCATGCTCCCGGTGTCTACCGGATGTTGGATTCAGAGGGCGCTGTATTGTATGTGGGCAAGGCTCGGGACCTTAATAAACGAGTTGCAAGCTATTTTCACAAAACGGGTTTGGGGGCCAAGACCCAAGTGCTCATGACGCAGGTTAGAGATGTCGATGTCATCGTCACCCATACCGAAGCCGAAGCACTGCTACTTGAAAATAATTTTATCAAGTCTCTTAAGCCCCGCTACAATATTCTGTTGCGTGACGACAAAAGCTATCCCTATATCTACCTTTCGGTTGGACACAAATTCCCGTTCCTTAGTTTCCATCGCGGACCACACAAGAGGGCGGGGCGTTACTTCGGCCCCTATCCCAATGCGGGGGCGGTGCGTGAGAGCCTGACTCAGTTACAACGGACCTTTCCGGTAAGGCAATGCAAAGACAGCTATTTTAAAAATCGTTCGCGACCGTGTTTGCAATACCAGATCAAGCGCTGCACAGCACCCTGTGTCGATTTGATCAGTGAGCAGAATTATGCAGAAGATGTCAGGCAGGCGACTTTGTTTTTAGAAGGTAAAAGCGAGTCCTTGGTCAACGAGCTTGTTGTCCTCATGGAAACGGCTTCACAGACAAAAAATTACGAGCAGGCGGCATTGCTCAGAGATCGAATTGCCAACCTGCGCCATGTTCAGGAGCGGCAATATGTTAGTACCGAATCGGGCGATGTGGATGTGGTGGCGTTGACCACACAGGCCGCGCACAGCTGCATTCAGCTGAGCTGTATCCGGGCCGGCCAGCATGTGGGCAGTAAGAGTTTTTTTCCAACGGTGCCCTTAGAACCCAGCCGGGAAAAGATCATGTCGGCCTTCCTCGAACAACACTATATCGACCAATTTGTTCCCGGTTTGATTTTGATCAACAGCGACCCTACGGACATGAAGCTGCTCGGCGAGACGCTCTCCGCTCAGTCTGAACACAAAGTCGTGATCTCTCACCCCAGCCGGGGGCAGCGTGCCCGCTGGGTGGAGATGGCAGCGCTCAATGCCAAGGAATCGCTACACCGGCATATGCTGCTCAAGTCCACCCTGCGGCAACAGTTCGAACAATTGATCGACGTCCTCGCGCTTGAGGCGGCGCCAGATCGTATTGAGTGTGTCGATGTCAGCCACACCATGGGGGAGGCCACTGTGGCCTCCTGTGTGGTCTATGACCGGGATGGCCCCTTGAAGGAGGACTATCGCCGTTACAATATCGAGGGCATTGAGCCGGGGGATGACTATGGAGCGGTTACGCAAATGCTGAACCGACGTTTTCGCCGTCTTACAGAAGAGGACGGCAAGCTTCCCGATCTGCTAATAATCGACGGTGGCAAGGGACAGTTGAGCGCGGCCAAAGGGGTGCTCGATGAATTTCAAATTGACGGTGTAAAACTCATCGCCATCGCCAAGGGTGCAGAGAGGAAACCCGGTAAGGAGCAAATCTTCTTGTCGCCTTCGAGCAGGCCCATTATACTGGGTGCAGACTCCCCAGCCTTACATCTGATCCAGCAGATACGTGACGAGGCTCACCGCTTTGCAATTAGCGGACACCGGCAGCGCCGCAGTAAGGCCCGTGTAACCTCAACTCTTGAACATATTGCAGGTGTGGGTAGCAAACGGCGTCAGGCATTGCTAAAACACCTGGGCGGTTTACAAGGCGTACGCCGGGCCGGTGTAGAAGATTTGCGCCGCGTACCCGGCATTAGCCCTATACTAGCACAACGCATTTACGACGAGTTCAATAGCTAAAATGGTCTTAAATATCCCCAATTTGCTGACCTTGCTGCGAATCGTTCTTATACCGGTCTTTGTCTTCGCCTACTATTCGGACTTTCCCTCGGCCCATTTAGTTGCTACCGGGGTATTTGTGTTGGGCGCCCTGACCGATTGGCTGGATGGGTATTTGGCCCGTCGCCTCAATCAACACTCGGCCCTGGGCGCATTTCTTGACCCGGTAGCGGACAAACTCATGGTCGCTACAGCCTTGATCCTCCTGGTTGCTGACACTGAGCTTTCCGCTATCGTTTTCGACAATCGGCTATTTACGGTGACGGTTGCCATCATCGTAGGTCGCGAGATTACCGTATCGGCACTGCGCGAATGGATGGCGGAATTGGGCCATCGCGGGACAGTCGCGGTGTCCTATGTGGGAAAAATGAAGACCATCGGACAGATGGTTGCGATCAGTTTTCTGGTCTTTCGCGAGCCTCTGTACGGTGTACCCATCGTATTTATTGGTGAAATTTTGCTCTATGCTGCGGCCATAATAACCCTCTGGTCTATGGTCAACTACCTCAAGGCGGCTTGGTCCAAGCTCACTACCCCCGATACCTGATACCAAAGTGGGCGTATATTAACGCTTGACAGGGAAAAATCGGTGCATAGAATAGGCGCTCCTATTTTTGCGGGAATAGCTCAGTGGTAGAGCACAACCTTGCCAAGGTTGGGGTCGCGAGTTCGAATCTCGTTTCCCGCTCCAGAATGATCGGGGAAAGCGACGCTTTCCCTTTTTTATAGCTGCCAGGATTTTCCCAAGCTCTTTGAGAGAATTCGAGAGTGATTCGACTTCGGGCAGCAAGCCGATAGTGGCTGGGTGGCAGAGTGGTTATGCAGCGGCCTGCAAAGCCGTGTACGCCGGTTCGATTCCGGCCCCAGCCTCCAAAGTCTAGTGTTGGGTCTGGCAAATCCCAGACCTGCACCTCCAGGCCCGGGTGGCGAAACTGGTAGACGCAAGGGACTTAAAATCCCTCGGTCATTGCGACCATGCCGGTTCGATTCCGGCCCCGGGTACCCTACTTTTTGGCAGTTACCGCGCCACAACAAGGGCCAGAGCACTTTGCTTCGGAGGCCGTTCACTTCATTGTGATATAATTGCCCTACTGTAGGAAAGGACCCCAATGTTTGAGAGGTTTTAGGTGATTATTTACGACTTATGCTGTGATGCGGCACACCAATTTGAAGGTTGGTTCGGCGACGTGGATGACTACGAACAGCAACGTAGCAGCGGATTATTGAGTTGCCCCGTATGTGGCAATGGCGGAGTGCGCCGTTTGCCTACCGCCAGCCACGTCAAAACCAGTGGGCGTGAATTGGAAAAGATCACCAGCACCAAGGGCTTGAATCTTCCCGAATCGAGCGCCGAGTTTGCCCGTGAGCTTCACCATTATGTCGAGACAAATTATGACAATGTGGGCGTCGAATTTTCCGAAGAGGCGCGTAGGATTCACCATGGCCATGCAGAGGAACGTAATATATACGGTAGCGCCACACCTGAGCAAGTCAGCGCCTTGCGTGAAGAAGGCATCCATACACTAAGCCTGCCCATCAAACCACCCGCCAAGGATAAGCTCAACTAGGGCGCAATCTAAATCAACACCAGCAATGGCAAGACCAGGATAAAAATCCTAATCCAGATAAATGTGCATGGTAGGAAGACTGTTCAAAAATGACAACTGAAATTATCAACCTCATAAAAGAACGTTGGCCCCTGGTAGTAGGGGGCATTGGCTTGTTAGTGTTCATCGTCGTCGCAAGCCAGTATGTCTATCAACACGGTGTAACGGCCCGCAATGCAGACAATGATCCATGTGTAATAAAATTACTGATTGAAACCGAAAGTGGCGGTCAACAATGGATGACTATTTCACCCAAGGACAATGCACCTTCCCGTGCAGACTTCGAGGAAGAAACCCGCATCCACCGGGTTGAAATTACATCCTGTCTTTAGTGCTGAGTCAGCACGCACCGGAGGCGTCACAAGCTCTGATGTGGTGGTTTTCTATTTGTTGGTTCAATCTCCCCGCGATACCCTGGCCGGATGGCCATTTAACGCATAACATCAGAGATGGGTTCGACGAAATAACATGGGATGAGATAAATGAGTAATCCAATACGCGTATTTGCCTTTTTGTCTGCACTTTTTTCATTAGTGGTTGCAGCAGCAATCATCATCTTTTCATTTGATCTAATGCCTGATTTTGATATTGCTGCTGTGCTGCAGGAATTCAAGCTCAAGATGTCCCAAGACGAGGTCTATTTTTGGGGGACCGTGGCGGTGGGCGGGTTATTTGGTTTGGTTGCGGTACTCGCCCTGCGAACTCTGAGCGGCGCTACCCGGGGGGCATTTCGCTACAACATCGATGAAGGGGAGGTGGTTGTACCACTTGGCATCATTCAAGGCATTGCCGAGGCCACCATCAAGGCCTATCCGGAAATTATAGATTCTACTGTCAGTGTCATTAATCACCGGCGTGCGCCACGGATGTCTTTGCAATTGCAGGTTGTCAGCAAAACCATTTTTGTCGATCTGGCAAAGAAACTGCGCGGCCACCTGCAACGAGAGATCGGGCAACAGACCGGGGTGATTGTCAAGGACATCAACCTGCGCATGGCAGTCACAGACAACAAGCCCACCATGTTTTTACCACGTAACAACGATCTGGAGAGCGATGAGGAGATCAATGCCGATGAAGAGCAGGTTACGATCTTGTCTGAAGCCACCCATCAACCTCCCTTCGACCTTGCCTCTGTAGACCTGGATCTAAAACCCAACCCCACAGCGCCAACCGCAGAAGATGAACAGGAAGGGGGCGAAACCGGTCGTTTTGAAGAACCCAGGACAAAGACTGGGTTATAAAAAACAGGACCAGTATGGTGCAAGCGTACAGCGTAAAAAAGGGAATCAATGGGATGCATAGCTTGAGCCGCCAAGGCACCAATAGATCCATTACTTTACATAATATACATTATACGAAGTAATGGGTTGAAATGTGGATCCGCCATGCTCAGTGAGCCAGCCTTAGAGAATCTATTAGCAAAAGAGTTTCCAGTGGATCGGGAACTCATCTACCTCAATCATGCCGCGATTGCGCCGCTGCCACTCCGCACGGGACAAGCCATTCAGGATTTTGCTCGTGAATGTGTCCAGGAAGGATCGCGCCACTATGCACACTGGCAGGATCAGGAAACCCGGCTCAGAGAGCAGCTTAGGGCGCTTTTAGCCGCGCCTTCGGTGGATGACATCGCCCTGGTCAAAAACACCTCAGAGGGCCTGTCTATGATTGCCTATGGACTTCATTGGGCTGAGGGCGACGAAGTAATTATCACCAATCAGGAATTCCCTTCTAACCGCATTATTTGGGAATCACTGCGCAACCAAGGGGTTGTGGTTACTGAGGTCAATGTAACGGATGCGATCTCACCTGATGACACCATTATCGACGCGTTTAACGACAATACACGACTTTTATCCCTTAGTTCAGTGCAGTACGGCTCAGGGTTGCGGCTAAATCTCAAGGATTTGGGGACCGCCTGCAAAGACGCCGGTATCTTGTTTTGCGTCGACGCGATTCAAGGCCTTGGGGTCTTTCCACACAGCGTTCACGAAATGAACATCGATTTTCTGGTAGCCGATGCCCACAAATGGCTGCTGGGTCCGGAAGGTATCGGGGTGTTTTACTGTGCTGAAAAATGGCGCGAACGGTTAAAACTCCACGAATACGGCTGGCACATGGTAGAGCACATGGGAGACTTCGACCGCCGGGACTGGCTTCCGGCCTCCTCTGCCAGACGGTTTGAGTGTGGCTCCCCCAACACCCTGGGGGTGTTCGCCTTCTCCGCCAGCCTGTCCCTGCTCCAGGAGATCGGTATCGACACCGTCGAACAACGGATATTGGAGCGGACCCACTATCTGCGCCAGTGGATAGACCAGCACCCAAAACTCGAATGCCTGTCCCCCTCAGGGCCGGGGCAACTGGCCGGCATTACCACCTTCAGGCACCCCGAGGTAGGCCCAGAAACGCTGTTCAAGGCCCTCCAAAGGCACGGCCTAATGTGCGCCCCTCGTGGTGGCGGCATCCGTTTTTCTCCCCACTGTTACAACTCCATTGAAAACCTGAATCGGGCCGTTAAAGTAGTGGATAGTTGTATAAAATCAACCTTATAGACGCTTATTCTAATGTAGATAAAGTATTTTCTGGTGAAATGCGTGATTATTGCTATTAATCAAGCAGTTATGGCGTATAGTTAAAGTATTACCATTTGCTAATTGAGTCGCGATGTTGAGATGTGACGATGTTGCAGGTGGTGAGCATAGAACAGGCTGTTGGCGAGATCGCGGATTTTGACTCCAGCCTGTTCTTTAATCTGAATCTTGGCGGTCTTGCTTAATTGAAATGCAAAATCACGGTCATGTTTGGCATAGTGCCGGACTGTGGTTTGGAACATCTTTTCATGATCCACGGCATCATAGCAGAGGCGATAGCCATCGAAGATGGGGTTGTCGATCATCCTGGCACTATTGAAGAATAGACCCGGGGCGCATATGCCGGTTACCCGGCCACCCATTTGTTTTTGGCGCAGGAGCAGTTCTGACCGTACCGGTGTCAACAAGGCAAAGGGCACGATGTAGTAGAACAGGGCCTCATACCACTGAGCCATCACCGTGGCATTGGAGACTGTATCGTAGCACTGGCGGATCAATCGACTGACCGGGGTGTCATCGGCCTCGTTCAATTTTAGCAAACCTTCTTTGGCCAGGGTGAACACATCCATAAACACTAGAATCTGTGGGATGGACAGACGGTCTACACCAATGGCATCGGTCACCTTGCGGGGAAATTTATATCGCAAGCCACCGTTCAAATGATCGTGGCGAATATAGGCCAGACAAAAAGACAGGATGTTGTGCCAACGCAGTTCACTATTGCTGATATCGAAATAGTAGTCATATTCACTCCAGGTGACTTCGCCCTCAAACATCTTTGAGGCCCGTGTGGGTGTCAAGATGCGCGGCTGCCAAAAGCATTTTAGATACTCATAGCGCTCCGGATTGGACATGTAGCGCGACACGGCCCAACGGTCTAGAAATTGCTGTGGAGTGCTGATGGCAATACCCAGTAGAGACTCTAAGTGCCGGGGGATATCCTCAGCGATTAACGAGGCATCGTAATGGTCGAAATGTTTAGTCGGATGCCGGGAGAAATACTGAGCAATACGTGTCAGTAATTTATTGGTGACCGGATAACGCCGCTGTAGGACGTATTCATCGCTTAACAATGCACGCAATAACAATGCCCGTTTGGCCTTGGGCGCCGAGCTATTAAAATAGGCCTCAAGAAAAGAACTTGTAATCTCAAGGGTATCGGGAACCAGATCGGCAAGGTCGGCAAGCTGAGGGTGCCTGACACGAAGGGCCCGCAGGGTAACCCGAATACGCTCGTCACGTTCGTGATCAGTGGAACTCATGATTCGACATTCCCCCGTGACACCCTCTGGGTGTATGAGCACTTGATAAGCGAAAAATTGGAAGTACGATTTGCTGGTCAAACACTGACAGGCGCGACCTCGCCTGATAATACTGCAGGCATACTAGACCAATTAACATACCCTTTGCCTAGCAAAACGGGGCGACAAGTGACAAACGGGCTTGATAAGCGGATAAATGGCCTAAAGAAATAAGGGGCTACCTTTGCAGGTCTTATTCATGCATTCCCACGCGGAGCGCGGGAATGAGGGATACTGGTTTTCTGGTTCCCACGGTCCCCCGTGGGAACCCATACCGCAACCTCAAGCGGCCTCAACCACATTCAGCATGTCTGGGCCTTCAACGGAATTGCCAAAGGGAACAGGTTAAAGAAATTGTCGGTGGTTTGTTCGCCAATTTCTTCCACGCAGGTATTGCGTACCTCAGCCAGGCACTCGGCTACATGGTACACATAGGCAGGTTCGTTGATCTTGCCACGGTGGGGTACCGGTGCCAAATAGGGGGCGTCTGTTTCTATCAGCATCCTGTCGGCGGGGACCTTGCGCGCTACTTCGCGCAGAATCCCGGCACTCTTGAAGGTCACGATACCGGAAAAGGAAATATAAAAGCCCAGATCTAACGCGGCCTTGGCTACCTCCCAGTCTTCGGCAAAGCAGTGCATAACGCCTGTGACCTCAGAGGCCCTCTCTTGCACCATAATTTTCAAAGTGTCCGCGGCGGCATCACGGCTGTGGATGATAAGGGGTTTGGCCACACACCGGGCGGCCTCGATGTGCCGCGTAAAACGTTGCCGTTGCCAGTCCAGGTCGCCTTCACTGCGAAAATAATCGAGGCCGGTCTCACCGATGGCCACCACCAGGGGGTCCGTTGCCAATGCCACCAGTTCTTCCACCGTGGGGTCCTGGCCCTCGCGTTCGTTGGGGTGCACGCCCACCGAGGCAAAGATATTGTCGTGACTCCGGGCAAGCGCCAATACCTGGGGATAGTCCTCAAGGTTGACCGACACGCACAGAAAATAGTCCACACTATTTTCCTGGGCCAGAGCCAACAACTCTCCCACCCTTTCGGATAGCGGTTCAAAATTGATGTGGCAATGGGAATCGACGAACTGCAAGCTTGAATCCACTTAAAAAACCAATCGTTGGGGGCTACATGGTGTGAGTGGGGCGTTCCGACTTGAGCGCGCCGCCTAACAAGGCCTCTATCTTACCACGGGCGACGCCGGCGTCTTTCTCGCTGAACTGGATACCTACACCGGCTGCCCGATTGCCCTGGGCGCCAATGGGGGTGATCCACACCACATGACCTGCCACCGGTATCTTTTCCTTTTCGTCCAGCAGGGTCAGCAACATAAAGACCTCTTCACTGACTTTGTATTCTTTATTAGTTGGGATAAACAGACCTCCGGTCTTTAAAAAGGGCATATAGGCGGCGTACAGCGCGCTCTTGTCTTTAATCGTTAGCGACAATACCGTAGGTCGACTGACCCCACCGGTCGCCGCTAAATTATCGGCGCTGATATCCAGACCACCTACTTTGTTGCTCACCCTATTTTTTCCCCATGCGCGTCCAGCGAATCAATACGTCTTCAAGTAGCAGGCCATCATCCAGGACGGCACCAGATTGGGCCCTGGCCTCGGATACAACCTGCAAGAACGAATACAGCCGCTTCAAGTTAAACGTTCTGGCGCTATCTTTCAACTGTGTCCCGACATCCGGGTTATTGAGCAACGGTGGACGGTTGCTCATGGCCAGACGGATCAGGTCTATTACCCAGCCTTGTAACCAGGCCAGGACGTTATTGACCCCGAAATCCTGCCACCGTTTGGCGCAACTAACGGGGTCAGCAGTGCCCTGGGTAAGGCCTGTCACGTCCGTTATCATCTGCTTACGGTGCTCCAAAAACCCATCCTCGGTATAGGCCTGGGCCCGCAGGGGTGCACCTGCCGCCAGACCCAGGACTAATTCATTATTGTTCTTGCCATTGCTTTTTCCAACCCACTGCGCTTCCAACCAGGCCAAGGCCCGGTCCCGTGGCGGAATACGAAACTCTGTCACGCTACAACGGCTACGGATGGTCGCAGGCAGACTTGAGGGCTGGTGACTCAGGAGTAGGAGATAGGAATCCTCTGGGGGCTCCTCCAGCAGCTTGAGCAGGCTATTGGCCGCATTCTGGTTCATGGCTTCGGCGGGCAACAGCACCACCACCTTGTTTGGTGCGCTGTGGGCACGGGTCTGCATGTTGCTGATCAGGCGCCGGACCTGATCCACTGCAATGATGGTCGACAGGTGTTTGCGCTGGCCGGCGCGTTCATCCTGATAGCGCAGGGCATGCCGGCTGAGTGGGTCGGTCTCGAATTTTTGGGTGTCGGCCTCAGATTGCAATACATGGAGATCGGGGTGACTCCCCGCCTCCCAGTGCCGGCAACTGCTGCATTGGCCACAGGCCTGTTTCCCGGTTGTCGGGTTTAAACACAACAACCAGCTGGTGAATTCATGTACAAAAGCCCGTTTACCCAGTCCTTGAGGCCCGGCAAACAATAGCCCATGGGAGAGCTGCTCAGGCCTAGCGGTGAGAACCTGCCAACGGTCCTGATTCCAAGGGTGTATCTTTGAACTCATGTCAGCAAAATATCCAGTACCGTTGACAACTGTGACTGGACTTCAGCGGGTGTTTTTGAGGCATCAATAACGTGTACCCGTTGGGGTTGTTCATTTGCAATGTTCAGATAGCGTTGTCGAACTTTTTCCAAGAAAACTTCGCCTTCCTTCTCAAACCGATCCGGTGCGCTGCGTTGGTTGACGCGCTGCATGCCGGTAAGGACTGGCAAATCAAATAACACTGTGAGATCGGGGCGTAATTCGCCCTGGACCCATTGTTCAAGTTCGGCGATGCGGGCAGTGGGGATACCCCGGCCGCCACCTTGATAGGCATAGGTGGCATCGGTAAAGCGATCACACAACACCCATTGTCCGGCATCAAGGGCCGGTCGCACCACTTCTTCCAGATGCTGGGCACGGGCGGCGAAGATCATGAGCAACTCGGCATCCACACCGGTAGGCTGATCATGGCGATGCAACAAGAGTTCACGCAGCGCCTCCCCCAATTCGGTGCCTCCAGGCTCACGGGTGGCGATGACCTCACAGCCAGCATCCTGCAAATACATTTGCATAAACTGCAGACTGGTGCTCTTACCGGCCCCCTCACCCCCTTCCAGGGTGATGAATAGCCCTTTTTGATTTGATGACATCACTACGTCCTAATGTTAGGTTTGGCGCTTTAACTTGCAGTTCTAAAATACTTTAAATCACTGAAGGTGTATTCCCCGTGGTTTGCCACGCAATCTGTAAGTGCGCATTTATTCGCACGATGCGTGTAAACATGACCTCTGTTGTGCGAATAAATTCGCACCTACTATTAATACCCCGTCCGCTTGCGGCGGGGTGGTTTATTTTTTGGGCATGGACGAAAATGGTTTGCGCTTGCCCTTCAATTGAAAACGAATCACCGCGTTATTGTGTTCGCGCAGGGTTTCCGAAAATTGATGGCTGCCATCACCCCGGGCGACAAAGTACAGGGCTTGGGTCTTTTGTGGATGCAGTACTGCACGGATTGCCGCTGCGCTGGGGGTGGCTATGGGCGTGGGCGGCAAACCCACTCGAGTGTAGGTGTTGTAGGGGTTATCCTCTTGGAGGTGTTTACGTTTTAGGTTGCCCCTAAAACGAACACCCAGGCCATAGATCACCGTGGGATCAGTCTGTAATTTCATGCCCCGCTTCAATCGATTATGGAACACGCCTGCGATCAATGGGCGCTCGCTGGCCACACCGGTTTCCTTCTCAACAATAGAGGCCAAAATCAACGTCTCATAGGGATCTTTGAGTAACAGGCCCTCGTCACGCCCCATCCATTCCTGCTCGACAAATTCTTTCATCCGTTTATAAGCCTGGCGCAACAATATAACGTCTTGCATGCCAGCGCTGTAGGTGTAGGTGTCCGGAAAGAACAGTCCCTCCGGGTAGTCATAATCCGTTACCCCGAGGCGCTCCAATAGCTTTTCCCAAGGTACCTTGCCGAGGCTGTGTTGAAGCTTGGGTGATCGTCCCAGTGTTTCCAGGGTTTGTTTGATAGTCAGGCCTTCGACAATGGCAAAGGGGTAAGATATCACCCGACCGAAGGTCACCTGGTCCAGCAGTGCCAAGGCATTAATACCGTCTTCGAAGCGGTACTCACCGGCCTTGAGGCTGCGACTCAAACCCTTAACATAAGCCCAGACCACCAGGGGCTTGTCATAGGGGATGACCCCCCGCGATTGCAGGCTATTGGCAAACTCATTGAGACTGGTACCGGGCGCCACCGCGTAGACCTCATCGCCAGGATGAAGGGTACGGTAGCCAAACCACAACAGGTACAGGCCACTCACTACAACGCTCACCGCGGCAACCGTCCACAGGGTCTTTTTAATTCTTGCCAGCACTTAAGCTACAATCTAATAAGGAAATTGATCAATAAACTTTTTTGTCGTTGTGCCGCTGAGGTAGTCTCGGTCCGCCAACTGACGTACCGGCACTATTCCGATAATACTGTTGGTGACAAATATCTCGTCGGCATGGGTGAGCCGGTGTGGATCAACGCCACCGATTTCTAAAGGTATCTCCATCGCCTGGGCCTGCTCCATGACCCAATTGCGGACGATCCCGGCTACGCCACATTGTGACAGGTCTGGGGTCATGATGGCACCCTGAGAGACGGCAAACAGATTGCTCATGGTGCCTTCAATGACTAGACCATGGTTGTCACACATCAGCCCCTCGTCAAAATCACTATCCCACTCTTGCCGGGCCAGGACCTGTTCCAGCCGGTTGAGATGCTTGATCCCCGCCAGGGTCGGGTGGCGTGATACCGTGGTGTCACAGTAGCGTAGGCGAGCGCCGGTCCTGCGCACTCTGTCGACATGGTCCGGCCAAGGGGCCAAGCTCAGGATGCGTGTAGGCGCCCCCTGCGGTGATGGTGACCGGTAACCCCGGTCACCGGTTCCGCGGGTAACGATCAGCTTGGCGATGGCCCTCTCCTGACCAGTGCAAACTTGCACTATTTCATCACCCAAGACCCTGTCTGGAGTCAGCCCCTCAATACCCAGGCGAGCACAACCCTGCCGCAGGCGTTTCAAGTGCCGGGGCCAGAATGGGATGGCCCCCTCCACCACCGCCATGGTCTCGAACAACCCATCACCATAGTGCAGACCTCGATCAGCAACGGAAAGTGTGGCTTGGAGCTCGCCATTGACCCAGCATTTAAGGTAAGTACTCACTGCTATTTGCTCCCTCGCCCACCAGGGAGAGGGTTGGGGTGAGGGGGTAGATAAAACACAGTTTTACCCCCTCATCCCGGCCTTCCCCCAGAGGGGGAAGGGATGGCTTCGACTTTTGGGTCTGCGTAATTTTGCCTCATGTCACCGAATGATCACAACGCAAATTCAGAATGTCACGGTGCGTCTGCACTTTGTGAAATAAATATTTATGGTGAGTACTCACTCCAAACTTTACCGATCAAATATCCGCAACAGGCCCTCGGCCTTGGCCCGGGTCTCGGCCAGTTCTTTTTCGGCAACGGAATCGGCCACAATACCGGCACCCGCCCGTAGGCTTAAATCATTACCTTCTTTCACCAGAGTGCGGATCAGTATATTGAGATCCATGCTGCCATCACGATTGAGATAGCCCAAGGCGCCAGTATAGGCCCCCCGTCGAACCTGCTCCAGTTCACTGATGATCTCCATGCAGCGTACTTTGGGGCAACCGGTAATGGTCCCACCGGGAAAAGTAGCCCGTATCACTTCGATCGGTGTCCAGCCATCACGTAGACGTCCGGATACCTGGGAGACGATGTGATGGACATGGCGATAGTGCTCCACCACCATAAACTCATCCACCTGGATCGTGCCCGGTTCACAGACCCGGCCCAGGTCGTTGCGTTCAAGATCGATCAACATCACGTGCTCCGCCCGTTCCTTGGGGTGGGTCACCAACTGCTGCGCCAACCGCTGATCGTCAGTTGCATCCACGCCGCGTGGATAGGTGCCTGCAATGGGACGGGTGCTGACCCGTCCATGACGAGTACTCACCAAGCGCTCCGGTGACGAGCTGATAATGGCTTGTTCATCGTTCAGATTGAACAGACCAGCAAACGGTGCTGGATTGGTATGGCGTAAATGGGCATAGACATCCGCTGCCGTTACACCGTCACTTAAAGTAGTGCGCCAAGCCCGGGAAAGATTTACCTGAAAGACATCACCGGCCTCAATATAGGCCTGAACGCGCCCCACCCCATCGAGAAACTGTTGTGCTTCGTCTTCTTCCCAGACAGCTGTCCCCAATGGTGTTTTTTTTGCTTTTGCCTTTTGCGCACCGGTGAGGTCCGATTCCATTTCTTTAAGCAACTGAGCCTGGTCCGCTTCAGCAATCACATGGGTCTGTTTACCTTGGTGATCCCAAATGATGGCAGCCGGAATACGCAATGCACAGGCGACGGGAAAGGGGTTACTGCTTTTGGGCAGGCTCAGCCGGGGCTCGATTTCAGCAATCAGTTCGTAGCCCAAAAACAGCACCCAGCCACCACTAAAGGGGAGCGCCTTTGGGGTCGCAACCACAGTGTCGGTCTGCCGCCATTGCTTATTCAAGCTTTCCAGAAAACTATCTTCTGTCGATTTACCCTCTATGGTGCAATGACCGGCCCCATCCAGTTCGATCGAACCTTGAGGAAAAGCAAACAGGATATCGTAACGGGCCTGGGCGGTGCCGTGGGCGACACTTTCCAGTAGACAGGGATAACGCTGAGGTAAAACCGCCTGTAAGGCGCTCAGATCAGGGGCGTGGGCAAGCGTTCGTGACCGCCATCCACAACCATTTTGGTCCAGGTTGGCGGTGACCTGGTTCACCCGTAGCGGCGAAACACCAAGGTGCCGTTGGTGCCCCCAAACCCGAAGGAGTTAGACAGGACCCCATTGATGGACATTTCCCGCGCGCTGTCAGGCACATAATCCAAGTCACATTCCGGATCGGGGTTTTCCAGGTTGATGGTGGGTGGTGCAATTTGGTGGTGTACCGCCATCACACTGTAGATGGCCTCAATACCCCCTGCGGCGCCGAGCAGGTGCCCGGTCATGGATTTGGTAGAGCTGACTGCAAGTTTCTTGGCGTGACCAGCAAACGTGGTTTTGACCGCCACGGTCTCCGCCTTATCGCCCAAGGGAGTCGATGTGCCGTGGGCGTTGACGTAATCAATATCTTCCGGGTTCATGCCAGCATTGCGCAGGGCATTGTTCATGCACCGGGCCGCACCTTCACCGTCTGCGGGCGGACTGGTCATGTGGTGAGCGTCGCCACTCAAGCCAAAACCCGTCAACTCGGCATAGATTCTTGCCCCCCGTTTTTTAGCAAATTCGAGCTCTTCCAATACCACTACACCGGCACCCTCACCCATGACAAAACCATCGCGGTCCTGGTCCCAGGGGCGACTGGCCCCTTGAGGATCATCATTGCGGGAACTGAGGGCCCGGGCACTGGCAAAGCCGGCCACTGATACCGGGGTAATGGCCCCCTCCGCGCCACCGGCCACCATCACGTCGGCATCGCCATATTCGATCAACCGCGCCGCATCGCCAATACTGTGGGTTGCGGTGGAACAGGCCGTTACCATGGCCAGATTAGGGCCTTTCATACCATAGCGTATGGAGACATTTCCGGAGATCATATTGATGATGCTCATGGGAATATAGAATGGGGAAACACGGCGTGGGCCTTTGACGCGAAATAATTCTGCGGTCTGTTCTATGGTGGCAACACCGCCTATGCCGGCGCCGATGTGAACACCGATGCGATCCGCATTGGCATCGTTGACCTCAAGCCCGGAATCGTCAATAGCTTCAATGGCCGCAGCCATGCCAAATTGGATAAAGCGATCCATCTTGCGAGATTCCTTGAGCGTCATAAACTGTGTAACGTCGAAGTTCTTCACCTCGCCAGCGATGGTGGTGCTGATACCAGTAGGGTCAAATTGAGAAATTTGGCCAATGCCACTCTTGGCGGCAAGAATATTTTGCCAATTGTCATTTAGGCCAATGCCTATGGGGGACAGTATCCCCATCCCTGTGATTACCACGCGTCGTTTACTCACAGCATCCTCTGTCTAAATGCAAAACAGTTCCAGACAAATCAAAGGGCCGCCCTCCATAACAATGGAGGGCGGCCCTTCGGTGAAGCCTGACAATCAGCTGGCGTTCTGATTGATGTAATCTATAGCGAGCTGAACAGTGGTGATCTTCTCGGCCTGGTCATCTGGAATCTCAGTATCAAATTCCTCTTCCAGGGCCATCACCAGTTCAACCGTATCCAGGGAATCGGCACCGAGATCATCGACAAACGAGGCCTCTGCGGTGACCTGATCAGCGCTGACCCCAAGCTGTTCCGCGACGATTTTTGTGACGCGATCTTGAACGTTACTCATTATTGGTATTTCCTCCAGTACGGTTAGCCGACCTTACAAGGCCGCATAGTTTACACAAAATGACACCCCAGTCCACCTTAAGCCATGAACATCCCACCATTGACATGCACCACCGTGCCGGTCACATAGCGGGCGTCCTCAGAGGCCAGAAAGGCCACTGTATTGGCTACGTCCTCGGGTTGGCCCAACCTTCCCAGGGGGATCTGGCGCGTTAGGGTGGCGCGTTGTTCCTCGCTCAACCCTTTAGTCATGTCGGTCTCTATAAAGCCCGGCGCCACGGTATTTACGGTGATTTGGCGGCTGCCAACTTCTCTTGCCAGGGCTCGGCTAAAACCCGCCACACCGGCCTTGGCAGCAGCATAATTGCTCTGTCCGGCGTTGCCCATGGCCCCCACCACTGAGGTAATACTGATGATTCTGCCTTGTCGGGCTTTGGTCATGCCCCGCAGGCAGGCCTTACTCAGGCGATATACGGACTTGAGATTGGTGTCCATGATGTCATCCCATTCGATCTCTTTCATGCGCATGAGCAGGTTATCACGGGTAATACCGGCGTTATTGATCAATATGGTGGGGGCGCCCAAGTGCTCGTTGATATCCTTGATCAGGTGATCGATTGAGGCCTGATCGTTGACATTAAGCACACTTCCATGCCCATCAATCCCCTTATCTTTTAGGTAGTTAGAGATTGATTCTGCACCACTTTCTGATGTAGCCGTTCCCACTACAGTGGCATCTTGGCCGCCCAATTTGATAGCGATGGCGCGGCCAATGCCTCGGCTGGCCCCGGTAACCAAGACGATTTGATTTTCTAATGACATCTTTTGGGATCCCTTGTTAAATTATGTTAACCCGATTTGCCGGTACAGGTTGCCAATGCGGTGTTAAAGGTCTCCCCATCATAGACTGCCAGAGTCGCGATACTGCGGTCTATGCGCTTATTGAGCCCGGTGAGGACCTTTCCCGGCCCCGCCTCAATCATATGATCGACTCCTTGGGCGACCATCTTTTGGACCGATTCCACCCAGCGCACCGGAGAGTGTAGTTGCCTGACCAGGGCCTGTTTTATGGCCTCAGGGCCGTTGGCCACCTCCACGTCCACATTATTGATTACGGGGGTCTGTAGGGCCTTGATATCCAGGTCCGCCAAGCGCACGGCTAAGCGGTCCGCTGCAGGCTGCATCAAGGCACAATGGGAGGGAACACTCACCGGCAATACAATGGCCCGTTTCGCGCCCGCAGCCTTGGCCTTCTTAGCGGCTCGATCCACAGCTGATTGGGTGCCGGCGACGACAACTTGACCCGGGGAATTAAAATTGACCGCCTCTAACACTTCGCCATTCGCCGCATCCTTGCAGACTTCACGTACCTGGTCATCATCCAACCCCAAGATGGCCGCCATACCCCCGGCACCCACGGGTACGGCCTCTTGCATATATTTGGCCCGGGCCTCTACCAAAGACAAGCCATCGGCAAAATTTATAGCACCGCTGCAGACCAGTGCAGCGTATTCACCCAGGCTATGGCCTGCCATAAAGCTTGCTGAAGGCCCACCCTGATTTTGCCACAGACGCCAAATAGCGACGCCTGCGGTTAGCATGACGGGCTGGGTATTTTGTGTTTGATTCAATTCATCGACCGGGCCATTCGTACACAAAGACCAAAGGTCCCGACCCAATACATCCGAAGCCTCAGCAAAACACACTTTGACTTGAGGGTAATGTTGGGCCAGTTCAGACAACATCCCCACGGACTGTGAACCTTGGCCTGGAAAGATAAATGCGAGTGACATGAATGGAGTTTGCTTGTCTTTTAGTTAATTTGGGTCTTGGCCACAGAGGCATGGAGTTCACAGACCTCGGTGCCCCTTGAGGGGTAGAAAAAAGTCTGCATCAATATTCACACACGCGAAGCAAGTAAATAGTCCCAAAACCGTCATGATAACCAACGGCCATAATATACAAATTCATTCTCTGTGCTCTCAGTGCCTCTGTGGCGCCGGTTATCCACAAACAGGAAATTGGACGGATGATGAGCATTAATATTTAAGTAATATCGAGCCCCAGGTAAACCCACCCCCGAAGGCCTCCATCAACACCGTATCGCCACGCTGGATGCGGCCGTCCCGCACAGCCTCATCAAAGGCCAGGGGAATAGAGGCCGCCGAGGTATTGCCATGACGTTCTACGGTCACCACCACATGGTCCATGGACATGCCAAGCTTCTTGGCCATAGCGCGGATAATGCGAATGTTGGCCTGATGAGGAACCAGCCAAGTCACATCAGATTTTTCGAGACCATTTTCCTTCAGTGTTTCGTCCACGATTTGACCCAAAGTGTTCACCGCGACCTTAAATACCTCGTTACCCTGCATGGTCATGAAGGCTGTTCCATCACGCATCTTTTCATATTCCGTGGATACACCACAAGGCACCTTCAACAACTCCTTGTACTGACCGTCAGCGTGCAAGTGTGTAGAAATAATTCCAGGTTTATCCGCCGCCTCGATGACTACCGCGCCCGCGCCATCTCCAAATAGCACACAGGTCCCCCGATCGGTCCAGTCGGTTATCCTTGACAGGGTCTCTGCGCCCACGACTAAGGCACGGGTAGCGCTTTCAGTGCGTATAAATTTTTCCGCTATCCCCAGGGCATAGACGAACCCGGTGCAGACTGCTTGGACATCAAAGGCGGCGCAGCCTTGAATGCCTAAACGATTTTGCAACAGGCATGCGGTGCTGGGAAATACCAAGTCCGGCGTGGTGGTGGCGACAATAATCAGGTCGATGTCGCTGGAGCTAAGGCCAGCGGCCTCAATGGCCCGGCGTGAGGCCTGCTCGGCCAAATCACAAGTGGTCTCACCGTCTGCGGCGATATGCCGTTCCTTAATACCGGTACGGCTGATAATCCACTCGTCACTGGTATCAACCAACTCTTCCAGTTCGGCATTGGTCATGGTGCGGCTGGGCAGATAGCCGCCGGTACCTGTAATTCGGGAATACTTCATTTGCTCGTGTGTTTGCCGAGCAATTTTTTCAGTTCGCGTTCTATGTGCAGTGGCACATCGTTCTCGATTTCGGTCACCGCAGCATCGATTGCAGAACACATAGACATGACGTCGGCCCCACCATGGCTCTTGATGACCGTGCCGCGCAGACCCACCAAGGTGGCGCCGTTGTATCGGCGCGGGTCTAAGCGCCTGTGAAAGGCCTTCATCACTGGCAGGGCGATGACTGCGACTATCTTGGTGAAGATATTTTTTTTAAAAGCCATCTTTAAATGATGGATCATCATTTGGGCTAACCCTTCGCTTGTTTTAAGTGCCACGTTACCGACAAAACCATCACAGACTACTACGTCGATATCACTGGTGTAGATCTCATTGCCTTCCACAAATCCCTGATAATTAATGCCACTGTTGCGTAGTAACTCGGCAGCTTCTTTAATAACCGTGTTACCCTTAATATCTTCCACGCCGATATTCAGCAGGGCGATGGTCGGGTTAGGCTTTTGTTCTACAAATTTCACCAACATGGCACCCATGACGCCAAATTGGCGTAGCAACTCGGCACTGCAGTCCACGTTGGCGCCCAGATCCAGTACATGCACATGACCTTTGATGGTGGGCAATGTAGTAATAATGGCAGGCCGGTCAATGCCCGGCAGGGTTTTTAACACAAACCGGGCGGTGGCCATGAGCGCCCCGGTATTTCCAGCGCTGACACAAGCGTGGGCAGCACCCTGCTTAACCAGATTGATGGCTACACGCATGGAAGAATCCTTTTTTCCACGCAGGGCCTTGGCGGGTTCTTCGTCCATCGCCACTACCTGAGACGCTGGATGTATCTGGAACCGATCGCCTGCCGAATTTTTGTGATTAGCGAGTTCGGATTGGAGTACATCTTCCAAGCCGACAACCAACAATTTTAAATTGGGGTATCGATCCAGGGATCTAAGCGCAGCAGGGATGGTGACCTTAGGGCCATAATCGCCGCCCATGCCATCCAAAGCAACGGTGATGGACATTGGTCAAGTTCCGTAGGTCTAAACGCCAAGGTGCTTAGTCGGATTTCACTTCCACTACCTTGTGGCCACGATAGTAACCATCGGCCGAAATATGGTGACGACGGTGGAGCTCACCGGTGTTGGTCTCTACAGACAAGGTGGGGCCACTGAGGGCGTCATGCGCCCTGCGCATACCGCGTTTTGAAGGGGTCTTGCGACTCTTTTGAACTGCCATATTATATCCTCTGTGCAGTAGTGCGCTGCAACGCGATGATGTTGTCGATCACCGCCTATAGGGGGTTCTTTACGGGACCCTGAAACGTAAGGCCGCAGAATCATATAGTTATGTCATGCCCGTGTCAAAATCCCTCATGGGGGGGGCAACATCCAGGCCGCGCACGCCCGGCATGCCGCCCTTTTATCAAGGCCGGGAATTAGCCATTCGCCGTGTAGCGCTGCTGGCCTTTCAGCCAAACCTCAAAATCGGCGGCGGGAATCGGCGGGCTGATATAATACCCTTGCGCCATATCACACCCAAGCCTGCGCAAAATATCCAGAGTCTTAGCATCCTCTACACCTTCGGCAACCACGGTCAAACCAAGATTACGCGCCAGATCAATGGTTGTGCGAACGATGGCGGCATGTTTTTTGTTGGTCCTCATATCCATCACGAAAGACCTGTCAATCTTGATTTCGGAGACCGGCAAATCCCTCAACTGGGCCAGGGAAGAATAGCCGGTACCGAAATCGTCAATGGAAATCTGGACACCCATCTCGTCAATACGGTTGAGGACCCTTAACGCCCGCGAAGGATCGGAAAAAATGGCGCTCTCGGTAAGTTCCAATTGCAAAAAGGAAGGCTCCATATCGTGTGTGCTGAGTATATTGGCGATCGTTTCAGGGAGTTGAGGGTCTTGCAGGTTACGTGGTGATAGGTTAACGGCAATTTTCATGGTTTGCCCTGTTTGACACCACTTAAAACAATGGCTTATCGCCTCGTCGAGTACCGCCACAGTCAATGATTCGATCAAACCGGTTTTCTCTGCAGTGGCAATAAAGTCATCGGGTGGAATCAGGCCCTTCTCTGGGTGCTGCCAGCGTACCAGCGCCTCGGCAGCGCGGGTATCACCCTTCAAATCCAGCTTGGGCTGGTAATAGACAGTCAACTGGTTACCTTCAATGGCCTGACGCAGTTCTCCGGCCAGGGTAAAGTGGGTGAGGCTATGGCGGTCCTGGCCAGGTTCGTAGACGGTATAACCACCGCCGCTACGCTTGGCCACATACATGGCCACATCCGCTTTGCGTAAAAGATCTTCACCATCCCTTCCGTGCTCGGGAAGCAATGCAACACCCAGGCTGGTTCCGACCACCAGCGGCTGCCCTTCCACCACGTAAGGTTGCTGTAATCCCCGCAACATCTTCTCCACGATGGGCTGGATAGGTTCGGTGGATGTGAGTGGCAACACCAATGCAAACTCATCGCCTCCCAAGCGGGCAACGGTGTCGGACTCCCGCACCATTTCCAGCAGGCGTGATGCCACCTGCTGCAATACCAAGTCACCGGCCTGATGGCCCAGGGTGTCGTTAATATCCTTGAAACCGTCCAGATCCATCAGTAGCAAGGCGGCACAAGGTGCGTTGCTCCGTTGACTATTCAAGATGGCCCGCTCAAGACGATCATGGAGTAGTGCACGGTTCGGCAGTCCGGTCAGCGCATCGTGCAGGGCCTGGTACTCCAGGTTCAAGGCTTGTTCAACCAGGTTCTTGCGCATGTAATCAAGATCTTCAGCGAGATTTTTCACCTCCGTGAACTTGGTGTCGACATTGAGCTGTTCATTGAAATGCCCGGCCGCAATACTACGAGAGACGGTACGTAAGCGCAGTAATGGTTCGGTGAGTTTCCGGCCCAAAAAAAAGACCAAGGCAAAAACGGACAAGAGGTAGCTCAGGGTGACATATATCCCACGGAGATAGGCAAGATCGATCTGCTCATGGGTGGCGGCCTCATCATAACCAAGCCTGACAATCAGGTTGGGATCGACACCTTCACCACTTGGTAATGGAAGGGTAATATAATAGATGCCGTCACCGTGTTGGCCGAAGAAAAAATCTTCCTTAAAGGGGGGTAGTCCGTCTTGTCCCGCAGTAATAATGATTTCCCGCTTGTTCTGATTACGCACCTCGGCAAGAATCAAGCGGCCAGTCAACAAGGATTCCTCGATTAGCTTTTCCAGTCCACCCGTTCGAAGCACGTAGGTAGCCATACTGGAAAACTGATGGGCGTCGGAACGCACATGGTTGACAAAATGTGTCTCATAACCCTGCCTGACGATGAAGTACATGCCGCCAAACAACAGCGGTATCAACACCAAATGGATCAGCAATAGCCCGAGCATCAGACGCCCGGTCAGACTGCGGTTAAATAGCCCTAGTTTACGGGTCCAGCCCATAATTCCTGTACAACCTTGGTTCCGGGTACGGCCTCTAAGGTCCTAGCCCACATGTAAGTGATCGTGCCGGGGTGTTGTTTCAGGTCTTTGGCCAACAAGAGCAAGCTCGAATATCTGGCCGGTCGCCTGCCCCCCCATTTGAGTACGCGATTGGTCAACTGGTGCTCATATTTGCGTGCGGACATGAAGATGATTTTCTGCAGGAATACCTCATATAACAGGGGGTCGGTTACGTTGCGAACGGGTATGATGTCGTATCCTCCTTTTCTGATTGCCACGCCGAGATAGGCCTTGCGTATTTCGGCCTGGGTGAGTGGCGGCATGTTAGCTTCAGCCGTTGCCACCAGCACCAATCTCCGCCATTCGGACGTTGCGGAATATACGCTACTGCAAAGCACAAATAGCAAACAAAGGCTTGCCAGGATCTGTTGCAGCGGCCTCACTGGTAGACCATACTCCACTGCAAGCTTAGCATTTGGTACCTGTCCCCGCTGGCCCCGGGGTGGATATTGGCAAGCTCAAGCTTGAGGGCCTGATGCAAAGAGAAATCGTAACGCAGCCCCATCAGTGACTTTTTTTCAACAAAGCGCGAAAAGTAATTCAGATAGGGGTCATCATGAGCCCCACTGCTGCCCTCCAGGCGGCCGTATAAGGCCCACTCCCCGGCCCACTGCCGTTCCACCTGCAGGTATCCGTTGCTGAATAAGGCAGTGACTGATGCCGCCTTATGGTTCAGCGTATTTCTGACGCGGAAAACGGCGCCGATAAAACGTGTACCCCCACTCTGCCAGTTAAAAAATGCGCCACTGACCCTCTGTTCGACTGCGTCGAATCCCAGGTCAGCAGCAGGGATGCGGTTACGGCCCGCGAATAGTCCGACTTCGTTGGGGCCATAGGCGTTTGGATGATAGGAGACGCGTACTGCGCCAGCAAACCCGTGTTGGCTTTTGAAGGGGCGAAACAGGGGGTCCGGCGCCAGCCCTTCGGCATTTAATTCTGTTCCCGACCCTATGGCGACACTGTAACGTAGTCCGGCCTCACCCAGGGCCTGCTGACCTTCCAGCAGCAAACCGATGAGGTGGGTTGGTAGTGGACCGCCCTTGTGGTCGAATGCCGCGATCCCCGGACGGCTGATGGAGGTCTGCAGATAGTCGCCGTGGTGGTATTGGTTTTGCCAGTACCCCAGTGGGCTGTGAAAACGGCCCAGCCACAGGGTGGTCTCGGGCCGGATCAGCCAGCCGAACTGTAACCGTTCCACCTCCAGGCTCTCTTCATTTGCAGCGGCCTCAGCCAATAACCGCAATTGTCCGTAATCGGCGGTGTAAAAGAGGGACAAGGCGGTGTCAACGGTATTGCTGTCCAGCGCAGAGCCGGGGCTAAGACCCATCCGATGGGTGATGCCAACCTGTGGAAACAGCATGAATTCATCCCCGGCATCAGCATATACTGCCGGGGCTGTGGCGAGCAGACACATGATAAGCACGACAGGCTTGCAACCTGACCAATATCGCCTAAGCCAACCTGATTTGCGCCACATGCGAGCTTGTTCAGAAACCGACAACTGGAGAACCTCTAAATCATTTGCTGCGATGCCATCGGGCATCCCCCCATTCTTTGCTAACCCTGCGGAAATTTAAAGTATAGGACAAATTTTTCTATTCTGATTTTAGACTAAGCCAGGACCGCCCGCCCTCACATACCTCTTCCGGCTTCAGGACTACCAGCGCATGAAGGGTATGGCGGTGTCTTCTCCAGAGTTCAATACCTGGCCTCGCCAAGTTGGATCTCAAAAAACTTGGGGATGTGCACATAACCGATGAAGGCCACATGGTTTCTGATTCATCCATGCAGAAAAGTATCTGGGCAGGAAAGTATCTGGCTGTCAGCACTTAGACGCACACTGGAGGTGCTAATGACACGGTAGGTAGGGCGCCGATAGCGTCCCAGCGCGATACACATTATACGTGCGCTTATCGCGGCAAGATGCCGCTCCTGATACGAACACGCAAGGGGCACGAGGTCCCTTCCTTAGTCTTAAATTATCCCTCACCCCAGTCCTTTTATGCCTTAGGTGCCCCCCGAAGGCAGAGGGCACTAAAAACAAGAAGTGCCCTAGTGCTTATGCATCATGATGAGTACCCACATACCATGTGTAGTAATTGTTGTGGTGATCAAAATGGAAACGCCTGGTCTCTACTGTATATCCATCATGATCTTTAGCGACACATCGTGTCCCGCCATGATGATTGACGGTGAGATTGTAGTGGTGGTTGGGGTGAATACTTCCCGTATGCCCGTGATGGCCGTCATGTCCGCACAACACGCGGATGCTAGTACCCGTCTCATTGTGGATCTCAAGATGTCCCGCCCAGGCCATGGGAACAATCAGCATTCCAGCCAAAACCCCCAATCCATAACGTTTCATTGTATTTTGCATGCTTCCTCCTTTTGTAAATCGAAAATCTTTGCTAAGTTGTGTAAGCGACATATATGGACCCCGCATCCTCACAGGCCATTATGCCATCTTGTCTGTTGATTTCAGTGTCTTGCGTTCGAAGTTGGCTCCATGCTTGCATACACCACAGGCTTACTCTAATCTTTAGAACTAGCAGCCAACGCCCGATTATTATCACCGATTTATCTGAATATCGTCAACTGGTTTGCCGTAATAATCGCAGCTGCAAATTTACAGCGCGGCGATCGCTAAACACCTATTCAAACTGGAGGTTAAAACTATGGAAACTAGATCTTTGGGTCGTTACACCAAGTCTTTTATATTGTTGATAACATTAAGTGTTCTACTCATTTCAGGGTGCCGACACTACGGGGATGTTCACCACGGTGGCGGTGGCGGTGGTGGTGGTGGTGGACATCATGGCGCAACCCACGTCGGTGATGTCCACCACTAATAAATGACCCCAGGCTCACACAATGTAACGCAAGCGCCAACGTAGGCAATCTGGCAACACCCAGACCGTGCGGCGGGTTGACGCGTTTCAAGGTGATTGCCGCTTTCACCTAGGTCTCACGGAATAGTGGACACCACCAAAATTGGTGGAGTCCATATACGGAATGACGCCTTTTTGTTTGCTGCTACAAAAATGGCTCTTCGGAAAAATTTGTGGGTAATGACGGGACTTATGTATTCGTAACTTATTGATGCTATATTGGTTTTTGGAGCAAAACATAGAAATAC
>DRJZ01000119.1 GCA_011052015.1 Acidiferrobacteraceae bacterium
GCTTTGTGGAGACGTAAATGAGCAAGCATGTATCCGATTCCTCGGAGCAACGAATAGCAGAAACCCATATACTCAAATCACTTGAGCGGGCGCTCCCCAGGCTTAAAGATCGACCCCGAACTCCCGGCGGACCTGTCAGCTCGATCACACGAGCGAAAACAGCAACTACTTGAACTAGGGCTCTCTGACTATTATGTAGGGCTTTGCTTTGAGGGTTACCACAAGGGGACAATTTCTAGAGGAAAGCTAGCCGAGTGCTTACTATTAGATGACACCGAGTTACAGGAAGTCGCTGGTTTATATGGCAGGAGCTTAGCCTATGGCGATTGACTGTACTCGCTTTACACAGATTGCCGTTATAGATACATGCTCCATCTGGAATATATTATCGTCACGGAAATTAACAGCCGCAACAAAAGAGGCAAAGCGGCATTTCACGGCGACTTCATTTGTTTATTACGAAGCCTTATATAAACCCAGAACTACAGTAACAAAGGAAGACGTTGAGCTTCAGGAGCGACTGAGAAATGAAAAGGATAAACAGTTATTTGGCAGCTGCTCGCTGGATATTACAGACCTGCAACAAGTAGATATTCTGGATAAAAGAATGCGTCTGGGTAAGGGGGAGTTATCTTCTATTGCCTTTGCAAAGAAAGCGGGACTCGGTTTTATGACCGATGACCAGAAGGCGCGTAAATTGGGGAGCGCAATTGTTGATAGCAATTGTGTACATACAACGCCGCAGCTATTTGGTTGGTTATTCTTCAAGGGATACCTGGTCGATTCAGATAGAGGCGATATTATGCGAGAGCATGAGCACTTTAGTCGCCCGCTAAGGCCATTCTTCGAAGAAATGTATAACGAAGCCCTTAGGTGCAGGCTGATGGCAAGATAGGGGGAATATAGTTGGGGTGTTATTTACGTGTTATTTTCTTAACAGGGTATCGTCTACTTGGCATCAGACCATAGGCAGCCCGTTCCTCCTCCGATCGCTCAATTGGTTTCCTGTTCATGGCGCTTCGCGTGTGTAGAGGTATTTTTCTTGCCCTTTTTCTTATAGTTATCGAGCTTACAGATAATTTTAGTGGTAGCAGTGGTTCATAGCTGTGTAACAAGGAACTGGTTTCACCGTTACCAATTTCGACGCCTTCAGTTTCTACGAATGTCATGCGCTCATTTGGGCGTTTAGAAGAGAGATTTCTGCATTGTTTTATTGTTTTGTTTTGAGGGTGTGTACCAGCGAAATATATATTATTCCTTGCATTAAGTATTTGCAGGGAGTTCAATTGCGATATGTCATGCTCGTTCGTAATATTTGTAACGGCCTTCCTTTTATGCGATGAACCCACTTTGTACACAGCAGGATCAAAAAGAAGCAATAACTTTGTTGGAGATATGGGCCAGAATACTTGTAAGCCGCAGCAATTCCAACCTGTCACACCTCGATAGTCGATGCCCTCGCAATAATGATTATGCGCAACCACTGGATCATCGCTCGTTATATATTCAAGTGATGTGCAGTTATCCATAAGATGCATTCTTAAATCTTCTGCAACAGGAATCATTTCTCCAGCAATAGACAGTGGAATAGCTACTGGGTAAATATTTCGCATTTCAAAACTATCGGGATCAATGTGATCAAATTTCGGATTATTCTCAAGCCACAGTTTGGCAAAGTAATCTGTCATGGCATCATGCTTGTGACCCATGCTAGTAGTTCTCAATTTCTGAAAGATGATAAAGCCAAGCAGGGATAACCATTCATGGGATCCATGCGTAGGTAGTACGCCAGAACTCTGAATATTTCGTATAACTCCTGCTGCTTCTCCCTCAAGTCCAGAAAATGCCTGTTCTAATTCCGGTGCAAAATCATAGAATTTGTGCTTTGAACATTGATGTTTAATGCTGGCATTAGAAATAACCTTATCCCTTGCAAAATTGAATAGATTAATTCGCATTCCATCATCAGAGAAATACCGGAGATAAAATTGTGGTACAAAATGATGCTCTCGGTTAGCAGTAGCCATGCTTATTAACCAGCATACCTACAAGTCGGATGCTTTAGCCACCTCTTCCGGATCATGACGGCGCGTACTCACCCTTGCCCGCTGACGGGCTTAACGGGGTCCAGATTAGACGGTTACAATGGTGCGCATGCATCTAGTCGCTTTAGTAGCCGCTTGCCTTCATGCCGATGGAATTGGCGTAAATGGTTCACGCGACCCACCGTGCTGTTGAAAAGTACGTGGTATTCATTGGCGGTGCGTTCTTCTTCAATATGTTTCTCGCATGAATGGACAGCGGCACGAATGCAGGCACGCTCCCTCTTTGGCAAGGATATGCCATTATTGATTTGAAGGTTGTTTATACGCATTGGTTGGCCTGAGCTTTCAATCCTGTGTTTGCTTCGCTTGACCTCGTATTTATTCCTGTTGCACATTGATCTGACTTTTCTGATCATTGCCGTCTTACTGTGGTCATTCTGAAAGTACGTTGAAGATAAGGTAATGTCATCGATGTAGCGTGAATAACGAATACCCTTTATGAATAGGGCCTCTACGGTTGGTGGTTCATGCTCCCACAGAGCCAGGTTGGCAAGGTATGAACTCGTTGGCGCACCTTGTGGAAGCTGGCCATCGTGGATCGTTAACTTGGTCAGAATAATGGCAATATCAGGTGGAAAGCGGAAGAAGTGCTGCCATATGTTCTGCACCTGACGTTTAGTAATCGAAGGAAAGAATCCAGATATATCTTCATTGATTACTATTTTGGCGTCTGAATGGAGTTTGGCATTGGCCAAGCAGTGCCTTGGGTTTTTCCTGTCGCGGATACCGCCTTGTAAATAGAAAGGGAAATCTACTCGGCCAAATATGTGGCGATTGATGCGGCGCTGAATGTCTTTTAACGGACGGGCCGGATTGAACACTTGTCGAATGCTGCCATCCGGCTTAACCATTGGTTGGAGCGCTCGGTAGAGTCGGTCGGCCCGGTTAGTGGCCCAGGTTAAATGACGATGCGGGATGTGCAGTGCACGAGCAAGCGCTGCAGTGGAGGCAATCGGTTTATCCTTAAAACAGGGTTGGTTCACTGGCTTTTTCCCGGATGAACTGCAAGGCGGTATACGAAAGTTTTTCGGCAAGTTGCTGGTCGAGTGAGGAAAGCTCGGCTGGATCGGAGGCTAGAAATAGCAAGATGCTTGTCGGCACACCGATCTGATTGGCTATATTTTCTATCGTGCTGAATGTCGGATCACGCTTGTTCTGTTCCAGCAGGGAGATGTAGGAGGTTGATAGATTTGCCATGCTGGCAAGTTTCTCCTGGGTCATCCCCCGCTGGGTGCGACAGAACCGAATTGCATTTCCAAGATTCATAATATCTGCTTTACTCAAAGAACTAATGGTTTGCTGTGTTATTCCAGAAACTGTTGGCTGATCCGCCGTACCCAATCGAGGCAGACTGCGACACGTCCTATTGTCGTTAAAATCCGTTCAGTCAGCACACGATCAACTACGACAAATTGACCTTCAGTTTCCAGAAGGAGTGTCATCTTGGTGATGACAGCATCCAGCTCCGCTATAACACTGGGGTCCAGCTCGTTATGTTTGAGTACTCGCACCCGTTGCAAGGTAACAAGACACTCTTCTAACAATGCGCGTTTCATAAGAAACATCTCCGTTTCGACGCCACGTGGCGCCAGTCGTCAACACTTGCGAGTCGAACGGAACGAGCTGGCCCTGCAAACCATCAACCCTAGGACCAGTCGTAATTGGCTGGTCAACACGGCAAACGGACAACATGGATTCACTGATGCTATGCATCTGCGTGCAGGCAGGGCCAGGTGAGTGCTTGTTGCTGCGCTTGCTGAGCTACCGCGTTGCCACGTGTGTCCGCCCCGGTACGCTCGGATACCCTGTGGCTCCGAGTGGCCACGACTCTAAGGTCGTAGCCCGGTTTGCGACTCGCTGTTAACGATGTCTGGAGATTGCATTGTTAAAGAACATCCGGGCGGTACGCCCGGCCAATGTTCATACTATGGAAAATATTACTGACAGTCAATATATTTGTTATCAAGGAGTGATTTCATCGTTAATACCAAGAAATTGGAGTATGAGGAATCCTGAAATTCCGAGGTAGGAGGCCAGGTTGCGCAAACTAAAAGTATAGCCCATAAGCACACATTCACATAAACAATGAAAAACAACATATGCATTATACTATTTTGCGTCACTTGTGGTATATTGCATGAGTAGTACTTCGTCTATTAAATGAAATAGAGCATATAGGATAGACTATGCAGGCTGTATCTGGTCTTGGAAAAGGTGATAGAAAACAACTAGCTGCGATAATTCGCGGCACGAAAGGTGCTGTCTCTGTCGGCGAGGCAGCCACGATTCTCGATGTGCCGCGGGCCGCTGCAGCGAAGAAGCTGGCACGGTGGGCGAGCAAGGGCTGGCTGTCACGTGTGCAGCGCGGGCTTTATGTTTCTGTGCCACTGGAATCCCGAACTTCCGACATCGCGCTGGAAGATCCTTGGCTGATTGCTGACCGGTTGTATGCCCCCTGCTACATCGGTGGTTGGAGCGCAGCCGAGTACTGGGAGCTGACTGAGCAGATATTCCGCACCATCGTGGTGATGACTGCCCAAAAGCCACGAGACCGTTCACCGGTTATCAACGGCACGAGCTTCCTGTTGCGAACAGTACAGAATGAAACACTGTTTGGCCTGAAGCCGGTATGGCGTGGTCAAGTGAAGGTGTCGGTGTCCGATCCGAGTCGCACTATTCTGGATGTGTTGAATGATCCACTGCTCGGTGGAGGACTGCGGTCGACCACGGACTTTTTTGTCAATTATCTGAAATCGGACAACCGTAATCTTGATTTGCTGATCGACTATGCCGACCGACTGGGTAATGGTGCCGTGTTCAAGCGGATGGGTTTCCTGCTGGAACGCCTGGTTCCGGAAGAGCAGAAAGCGATTGATGCGTGCCGGGAGAGAATGACAACAGGAAATGCAAAACTGGACCCGGTGCTTGCCTCCAACAAATTGGTAACACGTTGGCGACTGTGGGTGCCGGAGGGTTGGGCAAAGGAGAATCTTGTTGATTGACCGGCCGGAAATCATGGAACTCGCCAGAGAATTCGGGCTTGCGCCGAATGTCGTCGAGAAAGATTACGTGCTGGGTTGGTTGCTGGCAGGCATTTCCAACCATTCAGAGTTAGGCAATGCCTGGGTGTTCAAGGGCGGTACCTGCCTGAAGAAATGTTACTTCGAGACTTATCGTTTTTCCGAGGATCTGGACTTCACGCTTCCAGATGCGACAACACTTGATGAGATCCGGCTCAGACAAATATTCAACGATATTTCTGAATGGGTCTACGATCAGGCGGGCATTGAATGCCCGCATGATACCTTTCGATTTGAAGTCTATAAAAACAAACGGGGTGGAATATCTGCGGAAGGGCGGGTGGGTTATCGGGGACCGATGCAGCGCCGTGGCGATTCACCACGTATCAAGCTGGATCTGACCAGCGATGAGCTTCTTGTTTTGAAGTCAACTCTCCGGGAAGTACACCATCCTTACTCTGACAAACCGGATGGCGGAATCCAGGTCCAGTGTTACAGTTATGAGGAAGTTTTCGCGGAGAAAATCAGGGCACTGGCAGAACGGGAGCGCCCGCGGGATCTCTACGATGTTGTGCATTTATTTCGGCACACGAGTGAACGGCCGGATCGTACCAGTGTGTTGCGTACCCTTGAGGAGAAGTGTGCCTTTAAGGGTATAGAAGTGCCTACCATGGCAAATCTCGAAGGTCGTCCGGAACGAGCAGAACTCGAGGCTGAGTGGGCTAACATGCTTGCTCATCAATTACCGGCATTGCCACCATTTGAGCAATTCTGGAGTGAGTTGCCGGCAGTCTTCGACTGGTTGTATGGTGCTGTCGAGAAGGCTGCATCAAAGTCCATTCCTCCAGACAAGCGTTATGTTATGGATAAAGCCTGGCGTCCACCGCCAATGGTTCAGGCCTGGCATGCCAAAGTTCCACTGGAAATTATACGATTTGCAGCCGCGAACCATTTGTGTGTGAATTTAGCTTATCAGGGTAGTCAGCGCTTGATCGAGCCATATTCCTTGGGTCGCACGCAGGATGGGAATCTGTTACTTCATGCAGTCAAGCACCAAACAGGAGAACCCAGGTCTTACCGTGTGGATCGCATCGAGGGTGCCGAGGCCACACAAGAACCATTTGTCCCACGTTACGCGATTGAATTCAGTGCGTCAGGCCCGCTCTCGGCACCGGCTACCGCGCGACGTTCGATCGGGGCCAATCCCTTTCGTACCTCAACATTAACGTCACGTCGTACACCAAGGAGAAGCAAAGCCCCAAGTTACGGGCCGAAATATGTTCATCAGTGCACTTTATGCGGCAAAAAGTTCACCAGGAAATCAAATAGCACAAGACTGAACCCGCATAAGGATAAGCAGGGTTACCCGTGTCCTGGTCGTACCGGCATGTATGTGACCACGAAGTATTAAGTGATTCAGGACAAGATGGCAGCCATCCTTTTTCCAAATACAGGGGCGCTGGATCCAGCTGGAATCGAGCGAATGAAAGACCTGACGGGATATAACCTGGTTATATCCGGGAAAGATTTGATCATCCCTGACAATGATCCCTCGCTAGATCAGCGCCGATTTCCTGTGTTTGAGGTAGGGCGAGTAACAGAAGTTACTGAGAAAAAATATGAAGAAATTGCTGATAACTATATTGGCCATTTGGCAGAGGAATACGAGGCTTACGAGGGAGACAAGCCAAGGAATATACCTGTATTCGCCAAGCTAGGTTTGTCAGCAGAACTGAAGGGGCGTGCCATAGACTTCTTTTTCTCAGATCGTGAAGAATTGAGGCTGCTTATTATCGAGTCTATATGTCCGTTCATGAAGCAGCAATTTAATGCGGCATACTCCATACCTCTACGAATAAATGGTAATCGTCAACAGGCCGTACTTTCATTAGGAAAGATTTCTCTGCTGATGCAGAAATTTCAAAGCAAGGAAGAAGTGGATCGAATTAATTTTGGCTCTAAGTCACTGGAATCATTGTTACCACACCCGCCGCACTTTATGACGTACGCTGATGCATTGTTGATTCATGTCCCACTTGTGATCTCTCTTCCATTCTCCAGAGTAGCCTCAGCGTTACATTTCTTGTCAGATAAGCCAAAAGAATTTGTGCATGATTCAAATAAGGGGCTGCTTGAAACACTATTTTCAAGTCTTGATCCGATGACGAGTCGAGGTGTTGGTGATGTATTAGGAAAGGATCATATTGGAAGTGTTGGGCAGCGGAGATACTTCTCACTTGTCATTGCTGGCCTTAACCGTTTCATTGCGTATTTGAATGATCTACGTAATTACCAATCTTCTGATGGGACAGTAGATTTCCAGGCATTTGTGCAAGCTCACTGTGCCGCACATCTGATATTTACGGAATTATTTGCAATAAACTTTGCAAACTCCTCCTATATCAAGCAGAAACTTGCCTTTTCAATTGTGGACAAGATTGCCAATCTGAAACGGCATCTTGGACAAGGAAGAGAGGAAGAATCGGCTCTCTTTAAAAAGATGTTTTCTGATGATTCCTGTCAATTGGTGGCAAGTATACTCAAGCATCATGGACGGAATGTTTATAGGAAACTGGGCGATAGGTTATCGCGGTTAGTTCAACAGTCTTATGGGCACCTGCACAGTGAGTTGCGACAGATAACCAGAGATGATGACGAAGGAGCGTGGCTGGGATATTTGCGCACAGTGAGGAATGCCAAGGATCATGGCGCGTTCTTGGTCGGCGGACAATTCGAAAAAACTTTCTTAACCACTGATGGGTCCGTCCCTTCAGATGTTGTACAAATAGCATTCCTATTGGTTTTCGCGATGGTATTGGAGCCAGGTCGGTTCCTGAAATCCTAGTGTTTATGTTCAGGAACAGGCCAAGTTCCCAGTTACCCTAGTTTCTTCGCCAAATCCTCCGCCTTCAAATGCGTATACCGGCGCAGCATTCGCAAATCCTTATGCCCGGTGATGCTGGCGACCTCCATGATATTCAGACCCTTTTCGAACAACCTAGTGGTGGCCTCGTGACGCAGGTTGTGGAACCGGAGGTCTTCGATGCCGGCACGACGTACTGCACGGATGTAGGCACGCTTGATGGCCTCAGTGGTCACGCCGGGGAATGCTTGCCCATGAAGACTGCGGTGCAGGGCGCGTAGTACTCGTATGCCTATCGTGGATAGCGGTACGGTCCGTGCCTCGCCGTTCTTGGTGTCGGGCAAATGAGCAGTGCGGCGGTTCAGATCGATGTGCTCCCAACGCAGGCGGATCAGTTCACCCTGTCGCATGGCCGTTTCCAAGGCCAGTTGCACGATGGGTAACAGGTGGTGATTCCGTGCTTCCCGGCAGGCGGCCAAGAGACGGGTTTCTTCCCCATCCTGCAGGCGCCGGTTACGTGGCCTGCCATCCGCTGGTAGCTTAATATCGCGTACCGGGTTGTGGAAGTGGATACCCCATTCCTTGCGGGCCACTTCAAATACATGGCCAAGGAGCACAAGATCTCTTTTGACGGTAGATGGCGAAACCTTCTGCAGCCGTTCGTCCCGAAATCGGGCCATGTCGATGCCGCGAATGCCGGCGACAAATCGCCGGGCGAGAGGATGTCTCATGAAGGCCCGCAGACGGTTTGTCTCGGGTTCCGCGCCTTTTTTCAATGGTGTGACTTCCACCAGGTAGCGTTCCAGCAGTTCCTTGAGCGTGGTGGACTCGGCTTCGGCGCGGGAGACGAACATGCCCTTGTCCATCTCAACTTCAATGGTGTGTGCCCACTGCGCAGCCAGGGCACGTGTCTCAAAAGTTTTGGTTTGCAGGGGTTGGCCCTTTTTTCGGACCTGGGCCTGCCATTGGTAAGGGCCGCGTTTTCTGAAGGTTGCCACAGTCACACTCCGCTCGTTCGCGAACGAGTGTGACAACGCTGTGACAAATAATCAGTTGGAAACCAATTCCGGGACTGTCGTGGTTCCTAACTGATTGATTTGATTGGTGGGCGATACTGGGATTGAACCAGTGACCCCTGCCGTGTGAAGGCAGTGCTCTCCCGCTGAGCTAATCGCCCGATGTCAGGCATGCAATTCTAGAAGACTTATCGGTGAAAA
>DRJZ01000120.1 GCA_011052015.1 Acidiferrobacteraceae bacterium
AGGGTCATAGACGGGCGCGACCTGCGCGTTATCAGGCCCGCCCAGGAATGACAGATTCTCCAGGTGTAGATCACCGTTGCCGGTCAGTATGGCGGCACAAAACCGCCGGTACACATCTACCTGGGCTGCTTTGAGGTCGATGTTAATCACCTGTGGCAGTGCGGCGAGCATTCCCCCGACACGCTCCATATCCGTATCTGTGGCGCCCGTTATATCAGCAGCCCCTGTCGCCATGACCGAATAAAAACTCTCAAGCGGTATTGGGATGCCGTTTTTGTCTCGATCAAAGCGCGCCACAGCAAGCACTGGCAGGCCGTCCACTTCGGTGGTACGAAAGCGCGGCACCGAAAACCCCACGCTGGCATGCCATTGTAAACATAGGGACTCAAGCTCTACGATACCCGTGTAATCAGGGGGCTCAATCTTCATGACCACATCTATATAAGGTGTTCCCTTTATAGCCTGTGTGCCCGAGGCCGCGATACGGCCATCCCAATCATCGGTATTAGGTGTGGCAACCAGAAGTTTGGGGATCATCCCGCCGACTGAAGGCGTGGGACCAATGAGGGCCGCCAGGTTAGCGTCTGCTTCGTCAGGGCCGAGGTTAAGGTCTTGTTTCAATAGCGACCACAATTGTGAGCGCTGCCCGTCAAAACTGAGACGACTAATACCTGCTTCATACCATTTACTCGCCTCAATATCGTCGCGAAACACATCCAGGTGGCCGATGCCGTTATGCCCTGCCAGCATCAACAACTCCCAATCGGTATCAAATCCCG
Source organism: Acidiferrobacteraceae bacterium (assembly GCA_011052015.1). Classification (GTDB taxonomy): domain Bacteria; phylum Pseudomonadota; class Gammaproteobacteria; order HyVt-429; family HyVt-429; genus HyVt-429. Next base: position 780 of record DRJZ01000120.1, read on the forward strand.
GGGCTGGTGGGTTTGGGCGTTTGGCGAGTAGCGCGGCATAGACACGTCGCTGGATGTTGTTGGCGCGTTGCGGTGGTATTTTCGCCATCAACCGCGGCGGTAGAGGTTGGATTTCGGTATTACGGTGTACAAAGGGCTCTGATTTATAGAGCCCGGGGCTTGCCAGTAATGACAACCCCGCAGGGTAGTTGGAGTCCAGAAACTCCTGGCTATAGGTGAAGCGGCTTTCGGTGCCCGTGGCGACCAGGCTACCCATTTTAACGGGAACCCCTTTGGGAGCCCGTGTCCAGATGACCGCATGCCGATCAGTCATTAGAACAGGGTGCCGTTATTTATCGCGTCCAGTATGGTGTTGTCCGGGACGAGCTGGAACCTCAGTCCAACCATAACGGCCATCGCCGCGAGCAACCCGAAATCACCGCTGCCGCGGTGACGCATGCGCGACAGGGTTTCCGGGGTGATACCGTTGCGGACAGCCAGCTCTTTCATCTTGATGCCGCGGGCCTTGGCCGCCTCCAGGATAGCCTCCAGGGAGCCAATAAATGCCTGTTCTTGGGGGGTATGTACGCTCATATCTTGATATTACCGTCAATTAATTGGGGTAGTACAGTGTTAATATAGTAATTATTGATGATTATATCAAGAAATAGACGAATAACGGCCAGCGTCCTATCCAATATCCCAGAATGTGTCCTTCCACCAATCCTCAGGAAACCCCATTTTTGCTGCCGGTGCATCAGGGTGTTGCTGTAGGAGTTCCAACAACCGGTGTCGCCAACGGGAGTCCGGCGCGATGACATTCATGAGAATGTGCAGCATAGCGGCATGGGCGTAGAAAGTGGTGTTCGGGTTCATGTATTGCTGGTATTCCTTCGGTACTTCCGGGGTGATGGTGAAGCGGCGGTTCCACAGCCGGGAATGGTGGGCACACAAGTTGCGCAGATAGGCGATAGCATGCAACCAAGACTGGAATGTCCGGGGCGACAAGGGGAAGGGATCGCAAATGGCCTTCTTGTCACTGCGATTGGCCAGATTGGAATAAACAGCGGACCAGGTGCCAATGGATAGGATCTCAGCCACCATCCAACTGGGAGGCAATTCAGGCCGGTGGTATTTTCTAAAATAGTGCTGAATGAAGGTCTCCCGCTTCTTGTGCTGGACGCTGCCGTCCTGCGCCTGAAACCGGGTCTGGGATTTTACCTCGTCCAGGAATTTGGTGTGCTGCCGGTTCCGGAGAAACAGCCCCTTATCCAGATACCAGTGGGGTCCATACCGTTCTGACAAGGTGTTGGAGATGGCAGCCCTTGCCGCAACCTCGATGCGTTCAATGGCATCCATTGCCAGTAGTCGCAATTCCCGGTCAAAGATACACAGGTCCAGCAGGGTGTCGAATTGCACCCCATCCTGAAAGGTGTGCGGAGGCAGGGCCAAACCACGTTTCTGGAATGGCAGGCCATAACCGCTCAGGCGGTAATAGCCGATATGGCGGAGGTAATGAAGTGCCTTGGCCCTGTCCGGGACAACCAAGCCCCGCTGGATCAAGAGGTCGAGCTGCTGCTCCAGCCCAATGGCCGGTTTATTGAAGTTGGTTTTCTTATCAGCCATAAAAAAACCCGCCCTGGTGCGCCGTTCCGATGAGAGGCGTGACGGGTGTTGTTACCTTGCATATTCGGCCTTCCGCCGGAAAAATACAAGAAAAATCTTCGCTTCCCTGCCCCTGCATAGTAAATTGGCATACTAAATCAAAGGGATAAGAAAGGCTACCGGATCGGATCGACCCATGAAAATAACTGACAATGAAAACGCGACATTATCAAGTATCTGGAAGTGGGCAAACCGCTGCCGGACAAGTACTGCTTTCTGCCAAGAAAACCAAAAAAAAATAAAAAGGGACACCTATAAATTGACATTCAATCGACGGTTTCACAGTGCCGCAAAGACGGGTTAGGATGGGATGATCAAATTATGGTGTCCTACTTTCATTGGGCAGGCCGCGCCTGCGCATCCTGCACCTGCGGCATTAGTGCATCCCTGCACGTCACAAGGGCGTTTGTACGTCATTGCCCAGTTGTTGCCGCAGCGCCCACACTGGGCCATGGCCCGCTCACCGACGATGATCGTGCACTGAACAACTAATAATCGTCCCTTATTCGGCCTTCCCGTGGTGGGCTGAGGCATGTCTGTGGCTGGGTTAAGTGGATTTCGGGACAAATTAGCGTTAGATTGGATAAAACAGGATGCCAGAGGGATTGCACACATGGCCAACAAGGACCTGAACGACCTTAGCAGTACGCCGGTTCGCGCCAAGCGACCGCGCCACGACCAACCCACACAATGCATTTCCCTCTATTAAGATAGCGTGCCAACCCGATGGGCGGCATAGTCCAACAGACATTTATACGCCATGCTGCGCACGACGGATAAATGCTTAT